>NZ_JALW01000023.1:0-145549 GCF_000710795.1 Enterobacter sp. T1-1
TTTAATGATACGGCGACCACCGAGATCTACACTCTTTCCCTACACGACGCTCTTCCGATCTTACCAATTCCGCCACCTTCGCATACCATCGATACTGTAAAAGTATCGTAACCACGGAGGCGCATTCTAGATGTTTTGAGCTTTACGTCAATAGAAAAATGCGCGCGTTGTTTTAATTGCTGCAAAAATGGCCGGAGGGGGATGGCACTTCTCCGGCAAACAATACCCGTGGATTACTTTTTAGCCTGACGCGTCATCACGGTACGGTAGACCTTAAAACGGCCCGTTTGCGCGATAACTTCATGGAAGCCGAAGGTTTCATCCAGCACTTTCGGGTACGGCAGAAACGCGTTGGCGACGATCCTCAGTTCACCCCCGCTGTTCAGGTGACGTACTGCGCCACGGATCAGCGTTTGCGCTGCTTCAAGGCTGGTTTCGATGCCATCGTGGAACGGCGGATTTGAAATAATCATGTCGAACCGACCGGTAACGTCCGAGAAGACGTTGCTGGCGAAGACATCCCCTTCGAAGCCGTTTGCGGCAAGCGTCGCACGGCTGGCTTCAACTGCGGGCGCGCTGACGTCACAGAGCGTCAGGCGGACTTTTGGTGAGTGGCTTGCCAGCACCGTGGCCAGTACCCCTGCACCGCAGCCTACGTCCAGCACTTTGCCTTTGGTGTGCGGCGTCAGCGTGGAGAGCAGCAGCTTACTGCCCACGTCCAGCCCGTCACGGCTGAAAACGCCCGGCAGGGTTTTAATGGTCAGGCCATCAAGCTGATACGCATCCCAGTATGTCCCGGCATCAAAGGAAGGCTGGTTTTCCAGACGACCATGATACAGGCCGCAGCGACGGGCGCTGTCGACTTTATTGAGCGGGGCGTACGCTTCCAGCATCTGCTCTGCGCTTCGCACGCCGCTGCGGTTCTCACCGACCACGAAAATATCGCACCCGACCGGCAGCAGAGAGAGCAGATTCATCAGCTGGAACTGCGCTTCCGGTTTGTTCTTCGGCCAGTAGTAGATCAGCGTGTCGCAGTCAGCGACATCACTCTGTTCCGCCACCAGGCTAAAGCGTGCGCGCTCGCCCATCTGGCGGCTCAGCACCTGCCAGTGGTGGTAGTATTGGGTGTGGGCACGGCTTTCAGCACAGTCGAAACGCGCGGGCAGGTCATCCTGCATATCTCCGGCAAACAGAATACGGCTTTCTTCGAAATCATCACTGTGACGCAGCAAGACTTCACTTGCCGGGGTAAATGCAGACATGAATTGTTCCTCAATAAACTCAGGCGGGGATTATAGTAGGTAGATGGCGCACTTTCGACACATTTGCTATATTTGCGCGCCTGAGAGACAGGAGTTTTCGCTATGACATCCCGACGTGACTGGCAGTTGCAGCAGCTGGGTATCACCCAGTGGGTCTTGCGTCGCCCGACGGCGTTGCAGGGTGAAATCGCTATCGCCATCCCTGCGCATGTGCGTCTGGTGATGGTGGCGGAAGAACTGCCTGCCCTGAATGATGCCCTGATTGGTGATGTCCTTCGCAGCCTGAAGCTGACGGCCGACCAGGTTTTACAGCTGACGCCGGACAGGGTCGCCATGCTTCCTCCTGACAGCCATTGCAACTGCTGGCGAATGGGCGAGACAAACGACATATCCCTTTCCGGGAGCCAGATCAGCTCCCCCGTGCTGGAAGAGCTGAAAGCCAACCCAAAAGCGCGAAGCGCGCTATGGCAACAAATCTGCGAATATGAACACGATTTCTTCCCTCACGACGCCTGATCTGCCTGCGGCGTATGCGATTGAAACACGCGCCCATGCGTTTCCGTGGAGCGAAAAGACACTCGCCAGCAATCAGGGCGAACGGTATCTGAATTACCGCCTGGACGTTGACGGCACCCTGGCCGCATTTGCGATAACCCAGGTCGTTCTGGATGAGGCCACGCTGTTTAATATCGCGGTGGATCCCGCGTTTCAACGCCGTGGGCTGGGAAGAGAACTGCTTACGCATCTCATTCGTGAGCTCGAAACCCGTGACGTTTTCACCCTGTGGCTGGAGGTGCGCGCGTCAAATGTCGCCGCCATCGCGCTCTATGAAAGCTTAGGCTTTAACGAGGCGACAATTCGCCGTAACTACTACCCGACCGCAGAGGGACGTGAAGACGCCATTATTATGGCTCTGCCGATTGGATAACGAAAAATAAGGTTGTAACGATGAAATGGGACTGGATTTTCTTTGACGCCGACGAAACGCTCTTTACGTTCGATTCGTTCGGTGGTCTACAGCGGATGTTTTTGGACTATAGCGTGACCTTCACCGCTGAAGATTTTCAGGACTATCAGGCGGTGAATAAACCGCTGTGGGTGGATTACCAGAACGGTGCCATCACCGCGTTACAACTGCAGCACCAGCGTTTCGATGTCTGGGCCGAACGGTTAAATGTAAGTCCAGGCGCGTTAAACGAGGCATTCCTCAATGCGATGGCCGATATCTGCGCCCCGCTGCCGGGGGCGGTTTCCCTGCTTGATTCGCTGAAAGGCAAGGTCAAACTGGGGATCATCACCAACGGTTTTACCGCGCTGCAGCAGATTCGCCTTGAGCGCACGGGCCTGCGCGATCATTTCGACGCGCTGGTGATCTCAGAAGAGGTGGGCGTGCCGAAGCCGGATCCGCGTATTTTTGATTATGCACTGGCGCAAGCCGGCAACCCCGATCGCGACCGTGTGCTGATGGTGGGGGATACCGCGGAGTCGGATATTCTGGGCGGCATCAATTCTGGTCTGTCGACCGTCTGGTTGAATGCGCATGGCCGCGTGAAGCCAGAAGGTATTGAGCCAACCTGGACCGTAACGTCGTTGAACGAACTGGAGCAGCTCCTGTGTAAACAATGATTGCCTGCCCCCCATTGATGGGTAAAATAGCCGCATTTTTCGTATTCCATGATGCGCGGCCTGCTGTCGCGCTTATATAAGAAGATTTGATTATGACGTTGTCTCCTTATCTGCAAGAGGTGGCCAAACGCCGCACTTTTGCCATTATTTCGCACCCGGATGCCGGTAAAACCACCATCACCGAGAAGGTGCTGCTGTTCGGACAGGCCATCCAGACCGCCGGTACCGTAAAGGGCCGTGGCTCCAGCCAGCACGCAAAATCTGACTGGATGGAGATGGAAAAACAGCGTGGTATTTCGATTACCACCTCCGTGATGCAGTTCCCGTATCACGACTGCCTGGTGAACCTGCTGGACACCCCGGGCCACGAAGACTTCTCCGAAGATACCTACCGTACGCTGACGGCGGTGGACTGCTGCCTGATGGTGATCGACGCCGCAAAAGGTGTAGAAGACCGTACCCGTAAGCTGATGGAAGTGACCCGTCTGCGCGATACGCCAATCCTCACCTTTATGAACAAACTCGACCGTGACATCCGTGATCCGATGGAGCTGATGGATGAAGTGGAAAACGAGCTGAAGATTGCCTGTGCGCCCATCACCTGGCCAATTGGCTGCGGTAAATTGTTCAAAGGGGTTTACCACCTTTATAAAGACGAAACCTATTTGTATCAGACAGGTAAAGGCCACACCATTCAGGAAGTGCGCATCGTGAAAGGTCTGGATAATCCGGATCTGGACGCCGCGGTGGGTGACGAGCTGGCTGCACAGCTGCGTGACGAGCTGGAGCTGGTGAAAGGCGCATCTCATGAGTTCGATAAAGAGCTGTTCCTGAACGGCGAAATTACCCCGGTCTTCTTTGGTACCGCTCTGGGTAACTTCGGCGTCGACCATATGCTCGACGGTCTGGTGGAGTGGGCGCCGCAGCCGATGCCACGTAAAACCGACACCCGTGAAGTGGAAGCGAAAGAAGAGAAGTTCACCGGCTTCGTCTTTAAAATTCAGGCCAATATGGACCCGAAACACCGTGACCGCGTGGCCTTTATGCGCGTGGTGTCCGGCAAGTATGAAAAGGGTATGAAGCTGCGTCAGGTGCGTATCGGTAAAGATGTGGTGATCTCCGACGCGCTGACCTTCATGGCGGGCGACCGTTCGCACGTGGAAGAAGCGTATCCGGGTGACATTATCGGTCTGCATAACCATGGCACCATCCAGATCGGCGATACCTTCACGCAGGGCGAAATGATGAAGTTCACCGGGATACCGAACTTCGCGCCAGAGCTGTTCCGCCGCATTCGCCTGAAAGATCCGCTGAAGCAGAAACAGCTGCTGAAAGGGCTGGTGCAGCTTTCCGAAGAGGGTGCTGTGCAGGTCTTCCGTCCAATCGCGAACAACGATCTGATCGTGGGTGCGGTGGGTGTGCTGCAGTTCGACGTGGTGGTTGCGCGTCTGAAGAGCGAATACAACGTGGAAGCGATTTACGAATCGGTCAACGTGGCGACCGCGCGCTGGGTTGAATGTGCTGACGTGAAGAAATTCGAGGAGTTCAAGCGTAAGAACGAAGTTCAGCTGGCGCTGGATGGCGGTGATAATCTCACCTATATCGCCCCAACCATGGTTAACCTGAATCTGACGCAGGAACGTTATCCTGACGTACAGTTCCGCAAAACGCGCGAACACTAATCCCCTCTCAGAGCACGGCAGCCGCCGTGCTCTTCTTTATTTCCTGTCTTATTAGTCCCTTGCGGAATGTTCTTAATTCATCGCATTTTCGCGCTTTTTGCTCGTTTTTTGCCCGAAACTGAAAGCACCTCTGTGAGAGTGATCTATATTTAACTCAGTGTTTAGCTCCGGGCGTGGATGAATAAACTGTTCAATGCATGACTTTAGGTTCTCCATTTTGCCCGTGTGTCTATTCGCAATATATAAAACTACTAAGGAAGTATGTAGCCCGAATAACGGGCAAAACACAGGAATACATCGATGAATATGACAAGACTGAAGATTTCTAAAACTCTGCTGGCGGTGACATTGGGTAGCGTTCTGGTAAGCGGCTCCGCTCTGGCGGAATCCAGCACCATGGATAAAGCGCAAAACACCGCTAATACCGCAGGGGAAAAAATCGATAGCTCTATGAATAAAGTCGGTAATTTCATGGATGACAGCTCAATCACAGCAAAAGTGAAAGCCGCGCTGGTAGATGATGAAGCTATCAAGAGCACCGATATTTCCGTAAAAACCGAGCAAAAAGTCGTCACCCTGAGCGGCTTTGTTGAAAGCCAGGCCCAGGCCGAACAGGCCGTAAAAGTGGCGAAGGGTGTTGAAGGCGTTGCGTCTGTAAGTGACAAACTGCACGTCCGTGACAGCAAAAACGCGTCGGTGAAAGGCTATGCAGGCGATGCCGCTACGACCAGCGAAATCAAAGCTAAACTTTTAGCAGATGACATCGTGCCATCGCGTAAAGTCAAAGTGGAAACCACCGACGGTGTGGTTCAGCTTTCCGGTACGGTAGATTCTCAGGCGCAAATTGACCGCGCCGAATCCATTGCGAAAGCAATTGATGGTGTGAAAAGCGTTAAAAACGATCTGAAAACGAAGTAAACCTGCACGATTCGCCCGACAGGCCAGCCCTGCGGGCGAAATAAAAATGACTCTGGAAAAACGCCGGTGAGTGACCTGAGCGCTCATATTTAGCGGCCGACATTAACTATGGTAAAGGAGAGGCTTATGTTTCGTTGGGGCATTATATTTCTGGTTATCGCGTTAATTGCCGCCGCTTTGGGCTTTGGCGGACTGGCGGGTACAGCGGCCTGGGCAGCTAAAATTGTCTTCGTTGTCGGTATCATCCTGTTCCTGGTGAGCCTGTTTACGGGACGCAGACGTCCGTAGCAAACGCAATATTCCTTAAACAAAAAAAAGCCAGTCGTGATGACTGGCTTTTTCTTATTTGCGTTGCTGGTCGGGTGCGTTACTGTGGAGAGAGAAAATAATCAAAACAGGAAAGCAGAGGTGGGGCAACGAATTCCCGTTACGCTCGGCAATATTGCGCCGCTGACGTTAAAACCGTTTCGTGCTGGTCAACTTGCGCTGGTTTGCGAGGGGGGCGGGCAGCGCGGCATTTTTACCGCCGGCGTGCTGGATGAATTTATGCGCGCGCAATTTAACCCGTTTGACCTTTACTTCGGCACGTCTGCCGGGGCGCAGAACCTGTCTGCCTATGTCTGTAACCAGCCTGGCTACGCGCGAAAAGTCATTATGCGCTACACCACGGCGAAAGAATTTTTTAACCCGGTGCGCTTTGTGCGCGGCGGCAACCTGATCGATCTCGACTGGCTGCTGGAATCCACCTCCAGCCAGATGCCGCTGGCGATGGATACCGCCGCACGCCTGTTTGATAGCGGCAAAGCGTTCTGGATGTGCGCCAGCCGGGGCGATGATTATTCCCCGGGCTATTTCTCTCCGCAAAAAGAGAACTGGCTGGATATCATCCGTGCCTCCAGCGCCATTCCCGGTTTTTATCGGACCGGCGCGCTGCTGGACGGCATCAGCTATCTCGACGGCGGCATCAGTGACGCGGTGCCGGTGCAGGAAGCGGCCCGGCGGGGGGCAAAAACCATTGTGGTGATCCGCACTGTGCCGTCGCAAATGTACTACACGCCGCAGTGGTTTAAACGGATGGAGCGCTGGCTGGGCGACAGCAGTCTGCAGCCGCTGGTGAATATCGCGAAGCAGCATGAAACCACCTACGGCGCGATGCAACGCTTTATCGAAAAACCGCCGGGTAAGCTGCGTATTTTTGAAATTTATCCGCCGAAACCGCTGGTCAGTATGGCGCTCGGCAGCCGTGTTCCCGCGCTGCGTGCAGATTATAAAACGGGGCGACTGTGCGGACGCTACTTCCTGGCGACGGTTGGAAAAATGCTGGCAGAGCAACCGCCGCTGCACCGGCACAAACACATTATTACGCCGCCTGCGATTGTGGCTAACGATCCGCTGACCGTGCCGCTGGTGGATGTCCCGCAGGCGAATGACGCTTTACTGGATAACGAGGATCTGGCGTGACGCACCGTTTTGTTGATACCCACTGCCACTTTGATTTTCCGCCGTTTACGGGGGACGAGACGCAGAGCATTGAGCGCGCCGCTCAGGCGGGTATCCACGCGATGATTGTGCCTGCAATCGAAGTGGACAGATTCGAGCGCGTGCTTGATCTCGCCCGCCGCCATGATGCGCTGTATGCCGCACTGGGTCTGCATCCTATAGTGATAGAACACCATCTGGACGAACATCTCGACGTACTGGATGCGGCGCTGCAAACCCGCGAAAACAAACTGGTCGCGATGGGTGAGATCGGCCTCGATCTCTATCGCGATAATCCGCAGTTTGAACGCCAGCAGACGATCCTTGATGCCCAGCTCAGGCTGGCAAAGCGTCACGATCTGCCGGTGATCCTCCACTCACGACGTACGCACGACAAACTGGCGATGCACCTGAAACGCATCGATCTGCCGCGAAAAGGAGTGGTGCACGGTTTCTCCGGTAGCCTGCAGCAGGCGCAGCGTTTTATTGAACTTGGCTATAAGATTGGCGTGGGCGGTACCATTACCTATCCCCGGGCCAGCAAAACGCGCGACGTAATGGCACAGTTGCCGCTGTCCGCTCTGTTACTGGAAACGGATGCTCCTGATATGCCGTTAAACGGTTTTCAGGGGCAGCCGAACCGCCCGGAACAGGCGGCACGCGTGTTTACCACGCTGTGTGAACTGCGTGAGGAGCCGGAAACGGAGATTGCAGATGCGCTGCTGGAAAATACCCGCGCGCTGTTTGGCATCACGCTATAGGTAAAGTGCCGGGCGGATCACCGTGATGTGCTGTTTTTCGAGCGCCAGCGCCAGCGGCTCGATGTCCTCCGGTGTAGCGCTGCGCCATGACGCCGCCTCGCCGTAAACCCCGTGCGCGTGAAACGCGTTAATGCGCACCGGCACATTCCCCAGCCCAAGGATAAATGTTGTCAGGGGCTTAAGATGCTCCAGATAATCGCACTGCTCAGGGATCACCAGTAAACGCAGTTCCGTCAGCCGCTGATGCTGCGCCAGCCAGCGAATGCTTTGCTTAATCTGCGGGTTTTCGCGTCCGGTCAGCACGCGGTGATGTTCGTTTCCCCAGGCCTTGAGATCCACCATCGCGCCATCCAGTACCGGCAGCAGCCTTTGCCAGCCGGTTTCCCCCAGCAGACCGTTGCTGTCCACCAGACACGTCAGGTGGCGCAGGGCGGGATCCGTTTTGATCGCCGTGAACAGGGCGATCAAAAACGGCAACTGGGTGGTGGCTTCGCCGCCGCTCACGGTAACCCCTTCAATAAAAGGGGCGGCTTTACGGACCTGCGCGAGGATCTCTTCCACGCTCAGGCGCTGCGCCATTGGCGTTGCCTGCTGCTGGCACAGATGCAGGCAGGTATCGCACTGCTGGCACCGACTCTCCTGCCACCAGACGCGTCCGGCCTGAATGTTCAGTGCATCGTGCGGGCAGTGGGGCACGCAGTCGCCGCAGTCGTTGCAGCGCCCGATGGTCCACGGGTTGTGGCAGGTTTTACAGCGCAGGTTACAGCCCTGCAGGAAGAGGGCCAGGCGGCTGCCCGGCCCGTCCACGCAGGAGAAGGGGATAACCTGACTAACTAAAGCGCATCTGCTGTTCATGGCTAATCACGCGCGGCTGACGATCCAGAATGCGGGTATTGCGTGCGGCTTCTTCGCCAAGCCAGGTGGTATTGGTGCGCGATCCGGCTTCGCGATACTGTGCCAGATCCGACAGCCGCACCATATAGCCGGTCACGCGCACCAGATCGTTACCGGCAACGTTGGCGGTAAATTCCCGCATACCGGCCTTAAACGCCCCCAGGCACAGTTGCACGACCGCCTGCGGATTGCGTTTTACCGTCTCATCCAGCGTGAGAATGTCGCTGATCCCGGCGGAGTAGTGCGGGTGATGCGGCGCCACGGCCAGCAGATGAGTGATGGGATCCGGCTCGTGGCCGTACGGCAGACGCGCACCCGGAGTGGTACCGACATCTGAACTTATTCCCGACTGTGCATGGAGCATCGCACGCTGTTTCCAGCCGTATTTAACCGGCGTGTTTTCCACAAACGCCGCCAGCTGCTCGCTGATGCGATAGCCCAGCGCGTTGGCCTGCTCGCTCTTACCGTAACGGCCGTCAATACCCGCTTTTTCGCAAAGCGTATTCACCGCCTCTGCCATGCCGTACATGCCAAACATCGGTACAAAGCGATCGGCATCAATCAGCCCCTCTTTCACCAGGAAGCTATTCTCAAAGAAGCCGGATTGTTGATAGAGAAACGCGCAGCGGGCATCAATGATGGCCATTTGTTGCTGGCAGTAGTGCGGCAACATACGCGTGAAGAAATCGTCGGGTGACGCGCTGTGTTCAGCAATCGCCCGCAGATTGAGGCGGACCAGCGTACTGCCGCCGCCCGCCAGCGGCAGCGAGTTGTAACAGCTCACGATGCCATAGCGGCCTTTTGTGAAAATTTTATCATTCACCGGGCCATGGGAAATATGCGGTTTGCTGCATTCACAGATATTTTTTGCCACCTCAAGCAGGAGATCGTCCGGCGTTACGTCCGGGTCATAAATAAACGTCAGATTTGGTGCAGCCTGCTTCAATTCTGCATCGGCACGCAAAATGGCGCGGGTGATGGGGGTATCTGCCGGACCGATGTTGACGTGCGTAAAGGCGTCCGGCAACGTTCTGTCGAGATAGCGCCAGAAACGTTTTATTCGGCTATCGATCGCTTCTTGTGTTAGAATTCTAACATAGGGTTGCAGTAAGGCATCAAGGTGACCGAGATAGACCGGCATTGATGTTACTGACGGCACATGATGGTAGAGAATGGTTAACAGCGAGAGCGCGTCATCCAGATCTTTCGCCCCCTCCAGCTCCAGCCATTCTGAACCTTTAGCCAGAAACGTTGCGTAATCCGGCAGAACATAACGGGGTTTATAGGGCGCGTGGCCTTCAAACATGTCGCAGATAAATCCCTTGTCCAGCGCGGCACGAGCCGCCTCAGGAAGTGCCGGATAAGGCAGATTGTTTTCCGCTTCCAGCGCCAGAAAATGACGTTTCTGTTCCGGGGTTAACACCGGGCTTGTCACAATGTGCTGGCAACGTTGTTGCAGGGCGTCGGGGCTGGCGTGGGGCATGTTCGCTTCCTTGATTGTTCTGCGGATGATGAACGGATTGTAGGAAGCCATCCCGTCAGGGCTTTTGATCTGACAAGGGGAATCGCTGCATTCGTCAGCAGTTCACGCATTAAAATTTGAATCAGATCTCATTACAGTAATGCAAATTTGTACGTAGTTTTCATTAACTGTGATGAATGTCGAAGTGTGAATGCGGGTGGATGTTAGAATACTCACAGACCCGCAAGGTAAAATTGATACGGCACCGCCGTTGGAGAATGTTATGACCGATTTAACTGCAAGCAGCCTGCGCGCGTTGAAACTGATGGACCTGACCACCCTGAACGATGACGACACCAATGAAAAAGTCATCGCCCTGTGTCATCAGGCGAAAACGCCAGTGGGCAACACTGCCGCTGTCTGCATCTATCCGCGCTTTATCCCGATTGCCCGCAAAACGCTGAAAGAGCAGGGTACCCCGGACGTGCGCATTGCAACCGTAACTAACTTCCCGCATGGCAACGACGATATCGAGATCGCGCTGGCGGAAACCCGCGCGGCGATTGCCTACGGCGCAGACGAAGTTGACGTGGTATTCCCGTACCGTGCGCTGATCGCGGGCAACGAGCAGGTGGGCTTTGACCTGGTGAAAGCCTGTAAAGACGCCTGCGCGGCGGCAAACGTACTGCTGAAAGTGATCATCGAAACCGGCGAACTGAAAGAAGAAGCGCTGATTCGTAAAGCGTCCGAAATCTCCATCAAAGCCGGTGCGGATTTCATTAAAACCTCTACCGGTAAAGTGCCGGTGAATGCGACCCCGGAAAGCGCGCGCATCATGATGGAAGTGATCCGCGATATGGGCGTGTCCAAAACTGTGGGCTTTAAACCGGCGGGCGGCGTGCGTACTGCGGAAGACGCGCAGCAGTTCCTGGCGATTGCCGACGAGCTGTTCGGCGAAGAGTGGGCGGACTCACGTCACTACCGCTTCGGCGCGTCCAGCCTGCTGGCAAGCCTGCTGAAAGCGCTGGGTCACGGCGACGGTAAGAGCGCCAGCAGCTATTAAGTTTGAATTGCCGGGTGGCGCTACGCTTACCCGGCCTACAGGATCGTGGTCGGGTATATCGTACCCGCCATCATTCACCCGATTCCTCATGGGGGTTACCGTGTTTCTCGCACAAGAAATTATTCGTAAAAAACGTGATGGTCATGCATTAAGCGACGAAGAGATCCGCTTCTTTATCAACGGCATTCGAGATAACACCATCTCAGAAGGGCAGATTGCAGCCCTGGCGATGACCATCTTCTTCCACGATATGTCGATGCCTGAGCGTGTCTCGTTGACCATGGCGATGCGAGATTCAGGAACCGTACTGGACTGGAAGAGCCTCAACCTCAACGGTCCGATTGTCGACAAACACTCCACCGGCGGCGTAGGCGATGTAACGTCTCTGATGCTCGGCCCCATGGTGGCGGCCTGCGGCGGTTATATCCCGATGATCTCCGGGCGCGGCCTGGGACACACCGGCGGTACGCTCGACAAACTGGAAGCCATTCCGGGCTTCGATATCTTCCCGGATGACAACCGCTTCCGCGAAATTATTAAAGACGTTGGCGTGGCGATCATCGGCCAGACCAGCTCGCTTGCCCCGGCAGACAAGCGCTTCTACGCAACCCGCGATATCACCGCAACCGTTGACTCCATCCCGCTGATCACCGCCTCTATTCTGGCGAAGAAACTGGCAGAGGGGCTGGACGCGCTGGTAATGGACGTAAAAGTGGGTAGCGGCGCGTTTATGCCAACCTATGAACTCTCTGCTCAGCTTGCTGAAGCGATCGTTGGCGTTGCCAACGGCGCAGGCGTGCGCACCACCGCACTGCTGACGGACATGAATCAGGTGCTGGCCTCCAGCGCCGGTAACGCCGTCGAAGTGCGCGAAGCCGTTCAGTTCCTGACAGGCGTTTACCGCAACCCACGACTGTTCGACGTGACCATGGCGCTGTGCGTCGAGATGCTGATTTCAGGCAAACTGGCGAAAGACGACGCTGAAGCGCGCGCGAAACTGCAGGCGGTGCTGGATAACGGCAAAGCGGCAGAGATCTTTGGCCGCATGGTGGCGGCGCAAAAAGGCCCGACCGACTTCGTGGAAAACTACGCGAAATACCTGCCGACCGCGACGCTCAGCAAAGCCGTTTATGCCGATAGCGAAGGTTTCGTCTCTGCTATGGACACCCGTGCACTGGGTATGGCGGTGGTCTCGATGGGCGGCGGCCGTCGTCAGGCATCGGACACCATTGATTACAGCGTTGGCTTTACCGATATGGCCCGTCTGGGCGACAGCGTTGACGGAGAACGTCCGCTGGCGGTGATCCACGCCAAAGACGAAGCCAGCTGGCAGGAGGCGGCGAAGGCGGTGAAAGCGGCTATTACGCTTGCTGATAAAGCACCAGAAAGCTCGCCTTCGGTCTATCGTCGTATCACCGAATAGCGGTATACTGATCTGATCAATCATTTTTAGCACTACGTACGGAGAACAATTATGAAACGTGCATTTATTATGGTGCTGGACTCATTCGGCATCGGCGCAACCGAAGATGCAGAACGTTTTGGTGACGTGGGTTCCGATACCATGGGTCACATCGCGGAAGCCTGTGCGAAAGGCGAAGCGGACAACGGTCGTAAAGGCCCTCTGACTCTGCCCAATCTGACCCGCCTCGGTCTGGTGAAAGCGCATGAAGGTTCTACCGGTAAAATCGCTGCCGGTATGGACGGCAACGCGGAAGTGGTGGGCGCTTACGCCTGGGCGCATGAGCTCTCTTCCGGTAAAGACACCCCGTCTGGACACTGGGAAATCGCCGGTGTGCCGGTTCTGTTTGACTGGGGTTATTTCTCCGATCACGAGAACAGCTTCCCGCAGGAACTGCTTGATAAGCTGGTGAAACGCGCCAACCTGCCGGGCTACCTCGGTAACTGCCACTCTTCCGGTACCGTGATTCTGGATCAGCTCGGCGAAGAGCACATGAAAACCGGTAAGCCGATTTTCTACACCTCTGCTGACTCCGTATTCCAGATTGCCTGCCACGAAGAGACGTTTGGCCTGGATAAACTGTACGAACTGTGCGAAATCGCCCGTGAAGAGCTGACCGAAGGCGGCTACAACATTGGTCGTGTTATCGCGCGTCCGTTTATCGGCGACAAAGCGGGTAACTTCCAGCGTACCGGTAACCGTCACGACCTGGCCGTTGAGCCACCGGCACCTACCGTGCTGCAGAAACTGGTTGATGAGAAAGGCGGCCACGTGGTTTCCGTGGGTAAAATCGCCGATATCTACGCCAACTGCGGTATCACCAAAAAGGTGAAAGCCACCGGCCTGGATGCGCTGTTTGACGCGACCGTCAAAGAGATGAAAGAAGCGGGTGATAACACCATCGTCTTCACCAACTTCGTCGACTTCGACTCCTCCTGGGGCCACCGTCGCGACGTGGCGGGTTATGCGGCCGGCCTGGAGCTGTTCGACCGTCGTCTGCCAGAGCTGATGGAGCTGGTGGGTGAAGATGACATTCTGATCCTGACCGCTGACCACGGCTGTGACCCAACCTGGACCGGTACTGACCACACCCGTGAGCACATTCCGGTGCTGGTGTACGGCCCGAAAGTGAAACCGGGCTCGCTGGGTCACCGTGAAACCTTCGCGGACATCGGCCAGACGATTGCGAAATATTTTGGCACGTCTGACATGGAATATGGCAAGGCGATGTTCTGAGTTATGTTGGGTGCGGCCTGATGCCCTCACCCCAACCCTCTCCCACGGGGAGAGGGCGAATTTACAATGAAAAGGAACTGAAGATGGCAACTCCTCACATTAACGCAGAAATGGGTGATTTCGCTGACGTCGTATTGATGCCGGGCGACCCGCTGCGCGCGAAACACATTGCAGAAACTTTCCTGGAAGACGTGCGTGAAGTGAACAACGTTCGCGGCATGCTGGGCTTCACCGGAACGTACAAAGGCCGCAAAATCTCCGTGATGGGCCACGGTATGGGTATTCCATCCTGCTCCATCTACACCAAAGAGCTGATCACCGACTTCGGCGTGAAGAAAATCATCCGTGTTGGCTCCTGCGGCGCGGTGCGCATGGACGTTAAACTGCGTGACGTGGTGATTGGTATGGGTGCCTGCACCGATTCCAAAGTCAACCGTATGCGTTTCAAAGATCACGACTTCGCGGCGATTGCTGACTTCGGCATGGTGCGTAACGCGGTTGACGCGGCTAAAGCGCTGGGCGTTGATGCTCGCGTGGGTAACCTGTTCTCCGCGGATCTGTTCTATGCGCCGGACGGCGGCGAGATGTTCGACGTGATGGAAAAATACGGCATCCTGGGCGTGGAAATGGAAGCGGCGGGCATCTACGGCGTCGCGGCTGAGTTCGGTGCGAAAGCGCTGACCATCTGCACCGTATCTGACCACATCCGTACCCACGAGCAGACCACGGCTGCTGAGCGTCAGACCACCTTCAACGACATGATTAAAATCGCGCTGGAATCCGTTCTGCTGGGCGATAAAGAGTAATACAGAATGAAAGAGTGTAGCCCTGGCTACACTCTTTTTTGTTCTTAAAGATAAACAAGGCTGATTGTTGCCTGCCCGTCAATCGTGGTGTCATCGGTCAGGGCGAGCGATGTTGTATCCTGAACGGCCAGCGCGATGCGCAGCGGGAATACCGCATTGGTAAAGGCCACTGGATCGACGCCTGAGCTACCAGCTACCGTGTAAACCATGCCGTCATGTCGAACCGGCGCACTGTCGCCCACCATCTGGCCCCATGCATAACTTCCGGTGGAGTTGGCACCTGAAATCATCCCCGTGGTATTTCCGTCCGCAGTGACGTTACTCAGTTGCATCGTAACGGAATATGCCCCCAGATTTACACCCTTCGAGGTTTTACCCGCGCCGAAAAGGCTATTACTGCTCCACACCGAACCAGAACCACTCCAGTCGGTATTTTCGACAATCAAATTCTGTCTGGAATCCGCACGATCGTCGATAATACTCCAGCCTACTTTTGTCGGGGCAACGCAGTTAATAGAGAACGACAGATCTTTATTGCCAAGTTGGTTAGTCTGCGTGGCAGACATGTTACCAATATTTGTCGTGCCGAAATCCACAATACCGCCGCCACTCAGGGAGGGGGTACATGCTGAGTTAGTTAAAACACCTGTGACTTTTAATACTGCAGTTTCCGCAGCATGGGCGGCAGACGACATAATCACAGCAACAGACGCTGCTAAAAGAATTTTTTTCATGTTTAATCCTTAACATTAATTATGAGGAACATCATTTATTCCTCTGTGTCGGGATTTTCTTATGCGCTGTGCTATTTCGTCTATTTAATCTATTTACATTAGAAATGTGATTTTTTTAAAAAACACTTTTTTGAATATTATTACCCTTAATTATTTTACTTCCCCAGCGATCCATTCCGATAACTCTCTTAATTCCCTTTCCTGTTGAGGAAAATCTCCCAGCAGCGCATCGCATTCCTGTTGCAGCATATCCGCCCGATACAAACAGCCCTGCAAACGAGCCGCCAGCGCCTCTAACGGCGCCGGATTAAGGCTGTCCGTAAATACCTGCGTGCGGGTGATATGACCTTTCTCTACGTCAAAGTGCAGCTCCACGCCGCCCCAGGTAAAGCGTTCGTCCAGCAGATGCGAAAAGGCAGGCGCCTGACCAAAGTTCCACTCCCAGCTGCTCTGACGGGCAAAGGTTTCGGCGAAATTGGGCAGATCCGGGGTTTTATCCGGGGAGATCACCTCTGCCTCTACGCGCTCACCGTAATGGGCAAAGAAGGCTTCCTGGATCGCCTCGCAGATTTGCGCGTGAGTGATGTCCGGCAGAAGCTCAACCAAGTTGGCCACGCGCCCCCGCACGGAAGTGATCCCTTTGGCCTGCAGTTTTTTCTTGTCGGGATTCAGGTAGTTCGCCAGACGGCTGAGATCGGCGTTAAGAAGAAGGGTGCCGTGGTGGAAGCCGCGATCCAGTGTTTCGCGATAGGCTGAGCCTGACACTTTGCGATCTCCGTCGGGCGTTTTGACCACCAGATCGTTACGCCCGGAGGCTTCTGCCGTCACGCCGAGCAAATTGAGCGCGTTGAGGACAATGGACGTTGAGATGGTCTTGTCGTATTCCGGCTTACCCGCCATAAAGGTAAAGCAGGTATTGCCCAGATCGTGGAATACCGCACCACCGCCGCTGCTGCGGCGCGCCAGACGGACGTTGTCCTCTTCCATACGCCGGGTGTTACACTCTTTCCACGGATTCTGTGCGCGGCCAATGACCACCGTGTCGGCATTGCGCCAGAGAAACAGCACGCGTTGGGTGGCGGGCATCTGGCGGAAGATGCACTCTTCCACCGCAAGATTAAACCACGGATCGTAAGAGTCAGAGAGCAGCAGGCGTAACGTCGTCATGGCAGAGTTCCTTTTCCGAATCATCAGCCTACTTTATCACTAATCTTTCTTTTCGCTCTCTTCGTCTTCAGGAACGGATTTACTGGCGGTCAGCAGGAAGGGCGACTGCTGCCAGCGGGTGCGCTTGCCCTGCAGCAAGGTGCGGGCCAGTACCACGCCAATGGCGAGGGAGAGCAGGAGCATCAGACGGAGTATATTGGTGGTGTTATCCACCTGTTTGGCTTCTGTGGGCAGGGTATGGGTGTCGAGCGTCAGGCGCAGATACCCCAGCGGACCATTTTTGCCCTGAATAGGTTCGACGATCTGCTGGTTAAAGTAGCCCCCGGCTTTTTTACCGTCCAGCGCCAGTCTGTCGCGTACGTCGACATGTTCGCCCGCGCGGGCAATCAGATCGCCTTTTTCATCGTAGACACCGGCATCCAGGATACGGCTGTTCTCGGTTAACTGACGCAAAACCTGGCTGATGCGTTTGTCATCCGGCGTTTCGGTACGCATAGCGGTCGCGACGTTAAGCGTAACCTGACGCGCCAGCGTGCGGGCCAGCTCCTCAAACTGCGGATTCCGTTGCCGTTGATGATTCTGGCTAAACCACGACGCCCCTTGCATCAGCACCACTAACAGGGCGAGACAGAAAAGGACGATCACGGCACGATGAAGCCGGAATTTCAGTTTTGCGCGAGCCATATTCCACCTGCTGAAAATTTACGGCTTAATGTTGCCAGAAGTGATGGTTACAGGGTAGCCTCATGCGTTATTTTCCCTCTGGAACCTTCCGGCGCGAACGAAATTACAGGAGCTTCAATGCCGAACATTACCTGGTGCGACCTGCCAACGGATGTCTCTTTATGGCCAGGATTGCCGCTCTCTTTAAGTGGCGATGAGGTGATGCCTCTGGATTACCACGCTGGCCGTAGCGGCTGGCTGCTGTACGGACGCGGCCTGGATAAGCAACGCCTTACCCAATATCAAACTAAACTGGGTGCGGCGATGGTGATTGTCGCCGCCTGGTGTGTGGAAGATTATCAGGTCATTCGCCTTGCCGGTTCCCTGACGCAGCGCGCGACGCGTCTGGCGCACGATGCCGGGCTGGACGTTGCCCCGCTGGGTAAAATCCCGCATCTGAAAACGCCGGGTCTGCTGGTGATGGATATGGACTCTACCGCCATCCAGATTGAGTGTATCGATGAGATCGCCAAACTGGCGGGCAGCGGCGAGCTGGTGGCGGAAGTGACCGAGCGCGCGATGCGCGGCGAGCTGGATTTTACTGCCAGCCTGAGACAGCGCGTGGCGACCCTCAAAGGGGCCGATGCCAATATCCTGCGTCAGGTGCGCGATGAACTGCCGCTGATGCCCGGGCTGACGCAACTGGTGCTGAAGCTCCAGTCGCTGGGCTGGAAAGTGGCGATCGCTTCCGGTGGCTTTACCTTCTTCGCGGATTACCTGCGGGAAAAACTGCATCTGACCACTGTGGTCGCCAACGAGCTGGAGATCATGGACGGTAAGCTGACCGGGCAGGTGCTCGGCGATATCGTGGATGCGCAGTATAAAGCCAATACGCTGAGCCGACTGGCCGAGAAATATGAAATTCCGGTTGCCCAGACCGTTGCCATTGGCGATGGCGCAAACGATCTGCCGATGATCAAAGTTGCCGGTCTTGGCATTGCCTACCATGCCAAGCCAAAAGTGAATGAAAAGACGGAAGTGACAATCCGTCACGCTGACCTGATGGGTGTATTCTGCATCCTCTCCGGCAGCCTGAATCAGAAATAACGGTATGCGATTGTAGGCCGGGTAAGCGTTAGCGCCACCCGGCGCGCAGGCCGCACTGAAATAACGAGGTAAACCGTGGCTAAAGCCCCAAAACGCGCATTTGTCTGTAATGAATGTGGTGCGGATTATCCGCGCTGGCAGGGGCAATGCAGCGCCTGCCATGCCTGGAACACCATCACCGAAGTGCGTGGTGTGGCGGCTTCGCCGAGTGTGGCCCGCAATGAACGCCTGAGCGGCTATGCGGGTAATGCCGGTGTGGCAAAAGTCCAAAAACTGTCAGAAATCAGTCTGGAAGCGTTGCCGCGCTTCTCCACCGGCTTCAAAGAGTTTGACCGCGTGCTTGGCGGCGGCGTGGTGCCGGGCAGTGCGATCCTGATCGGCGGTAACCCGGGAGCGGGTAAATCGACCCTGCTGCTGCAAACGCTCTGCAAGCTCGCCGAGCAGATGAAAACCCTGTACGTCACCGGCGAAGAGTCCCTGCAGCAGGTGGCGATGCGAGCACACCGTCTGGGGTTACCTACCGGCAATCTGAATATGCTGTCGGAAACCAGCATTGAGCAGATCTGCATGATTGCCGAAGAAGAGCAGCCGAAGCTGATGGTGATTGACTCCATCCAGGTGATGCACATGGCGGATATTCAGTCCTCGCCGGGCAGCGTGGCGCAGGTGCGTGAGACCGCCGCGTATCTGACGCGTTTTGCCAAAACCCGCGGCGTGGCGATCGTCATGGTCGGCCACGTCACCAAAGACGGCTCGCTGGCGGGGCCAAAAGTGCTTGAGCACTGTATCGACTGCTCCGTGATGCTGGACGGCGACGCGGACTCCCGCTTCCGTACCCTGCGCAGCCACAAAAACCGCTTTGGTGCGGTGAATGAACTGGGCGTATTTGCCATGACCGAGCAGGGGCTGCGCGAAGTCAGCAACCCGTCGGCCATCTTCCTGAGCCGGGGAGATGAAGTCACCTCCGGCAGTTCGGTGATGGTGCTGTGGGAGGGGACGCGCCCGCTGCTCGTTGAAATTCAGGCGCTGGTGGATCACTCGATGATGGGTAACCCGCGGCGCGTGGCGGTCGGTCTGGAACAGAACCGTCTGGCGATCCTGCTGGCGGTGCTACACCGTCATGGTGGCCTGCAAATGGCCGATCAGGATGTCTTCGTCAACGTGGTCGGGGGCGTGAAAGTTTCAGAGACCAGTGCCGATCTGGCGCTGCTGCTGGCGATGGTCTCCAGTCTGCGTGACAGACCGCTGCCGCAGGATTTGGTGGTCTTCGGCGAAGTGGGGCTGGCCGGGGAGATCCGCCCGGTGCCCAGCGGCCAGGAGCGCATCTCCGAGGCGGCGAAACATGGCTTCCGCCGGGCGATTGTGCCGGCGGCCAACGTGCCGAAGAAGATCCCCGAAGGGATGCAGGTCTTTGGCGTTAAAAAACTCGCAGATGCGTTAAATGTCTTTGACGACTTATAATTACGTATTCGATTTTGCAGGAGGCACCGTAATTTATGTCATCATTTGACTACATCAAGACCGCAATCCGTCAGAAAGGCTGCACGCTACAGCAGGTGGCTGACGCCAGCGGCATGACGAAAGGCTATCTTAGCCAGTTGCTGAACGCCAAAATCAAAAGCCCCAGCGCGCAAAAGCTGGAAGCGTTACATCGCTTTCTGGGGCTTGAATTCCCGCGTATGCAAAAGAACATCGGCGTGGTGTTTGGCAAGTTTTACCCGCTGCATACCGGCCATATCTACCTGATCCAGCGCGCCTGTAGCCAGGTCGACGAGCTGCACATCATCATGGGTTACGATGAAACCCGTGACCGTCAGCTGTTTGAAGACAGCGCCATGTCGCAGCAGCCGACGGTGCCGGATCGCCTGCGCTGGCTGCTTCAGACCTTCAAATATCAGAAAAACATTCGCATTCATGCCTTTAACGAAGAGGGCATGGAGCCGTATCCACATGGCTGGGACGTGTGGAGCAACGGCATTAAAGCGTTTATGGAAGAGAAGGGGATTGCGCCCAACTGGATCTACACCTCTGAAGAGTCCGACGCACCGCAGTTCCGCGAGCATCTGGGCATTGAAACGGTGCTGATCGATCCGAAGCGTACATTCATGAACATCAGCGGGGCGCAGATCCGCGAAAACCCGTTCCGCTACTGGGATTACATCCCGACCGAAGTGAAGCCGTTCTTTGTGCGCACAGTTGCGATTCTGGGCGGTGAATCCAGCGGGAAATCGACCCTGGTTAACAAGCTGGCAAATATCTTCAATACCACCAGCGCGTGGGAATACGGACGTGATTATGTCTTTTCCCATCTGGGGGGAGACGAGATGGCGCTGCAGTATTCTGATTACGATAAAATCGCGCTAGGCCATGCTCAGTACATTGATTTCGCGGTGAAATACGCCAACAAAGTGGCCTTCATCGACACCGATTTTGTCACTACACAAGCCTTCTGTAAGAAGTATGAAGGACGCGAGCACCCGTTCGTACAGGCGCTGATCGATGAATATCGCTTCGACCTGGTGATCCTGCTGGAAAACAACACGCCGTGGGTCGCCGACGGGATGCGCAGCCTCGGTAGCTCAGTGGACAGGAAAGAGTTCCAGACGATGCTGGTGGAGATGCTTCACGAGAACAACGTGGAGTTTGTCCACGTTGAAGCGTCTGATTACGACACCCGTTTCCTGCGCTGCGTCGAGTTGGTGAAGGAGATGATGGGGGAGCAGGGGTAAATTCACAGGTTTGCCCCTCTCCCTAACCCTCTCCCCATGGGGGAGAGGGGATCGTACGGAGCTGTCTTTACCCTCTCCCCCGTGGGGAGAGGGCAGGGTGAGGGGGAATTATCCACTCAGAACGCAACCACCACCTTCCCGCGCATATGCCCGTCCAGCACTTTGCGGTGGGCCTCGGTAATGCTTTCCACGCTCAGCCCGTGCAGCGTTTCGCTGAGCGAACTCTCCACCACGCCGTTATCTACCAGCTTCGCCACCTCGTTTAAGATCTCACCCTGACGCGCCATATCGGCAGTCTGGTACATGCTGCGGGTATACATGAATTCCCAGTGCAGGGCGGCGGATTTGGATTTCAGCTTGTCCTGGTTCAGCGGGTGCGCATTTTCGACGATGGAGCAGATGTGTCCCTGCGGCGCAATCAGTTCGCTGACCGCATCCCAGTGGCCATCGGTATCATTGAGGATGAAAATATAATCCACCAAGGTGATGCCCTGTTTGGCCAGTTCACCTTTCAGATCGCGATAATTCACCACCAGATCCGCGCCGCGATCGCGACACCATTGGGCGGAGTCTTCCCGCGACGCGGTGGCGATGACCCTGACCTTGCTGTTGTGCTTCGCAAACGGGATCGCAAGGGAGCCTACGCCGCCGGCACCGCCGATGATCAGCAGCGTTTTGTCCGACCCGGCATCCTGAATGTTCAGGCGCTCAAACAGCCCTTCCCAGGCGGTGAGCGCGGTCAGCGGCAATGCGGCAGCGGCATCCCAGCCAAGGCTTGTCGGTTTGTGTCCCACAATACGCGCATCAATCAGCTGGTACGTGGCATTACTGCCCGGACGGGTAATGTCGCCCGCGTACCATACTTCGTCGCCCAGTTTGAAGCCGGTGACGCTTGTCCCCACCGCTTTGACGACACCGCTGGCATCCCAGCCGAGAATGCGTGGCGCCTGCAGGCCGTTTTTAACAAGACTCGCATGCACTTTGGTATCGACCGGGTTGATGGAAACGGCTTTTACTTCTACCAGCAGATCGTGTTCACCGGGCTGTGGCATCGGTTGGGTGATCTCAATAAAAGCTGCGGGATTTTCAGGATTAACGGCAATGGCTTTAACAGACATGATCAACTCCTCAATGGAATGCGTTTTGTTGAGGCTAGTCTATTAAGTGGTCATGCGCATGATAAGATGGACAATCAAGAACGGAGTGTTCGTATGGGGTGAACAATCATGTTTAAACAGCTGCAGGATATGGCGCTGTTTGCGCTGGTGGCGGAGATGGGCAGTTTTACCGCCGCAGCGCAGAAAGCAGACCTGCCGAAATCCAGCGTTAGCCAGCGGATTAGCCAGCTTGAGCAGCAGGTGGGGATCCGCCTGCTAAACCGCACCACGCGCAGGCTGAATCTGACCTTTGCGGGGGAGCACTATCTGGTGCATTGTCGCGAGATGCTGGCGGCCAGCGAAAGGGCGGAGTATGCCATTCAGCGGCTGCGTGAAAACCCCAGCGGGCGGCTTCGTATCACCTGCCCGGCGGGCATTGGCGCGACGTTACTGGCACACCTGAATGCCGAGTTTCAGCTCCGCTATCCTGACGTTTCGCTGGATGTTTCTATTTCTGACGATGTGCTCGATCTGGTGGAGTCTGGCTTTGACGTGGCGCTGCGTACCGGTAAACCGCAGGACTCCTCGCTGATTGGCCGCATGATTGGCCACTGCCCGCGCTATATGCTGGCCTCACCGGAATACCTGGCACGCCGGGAGCCGCTGCACCATCCCCGCCAGCTGGTGGATCACCGTTGTATTACCCACAAGGCCTGGTCTGAATGGCTCCTGCAAAGCGAGAGTGAGGATTACCGCTATCTGCCGGACAATGCGCATATGACGGATAATCTTGTGTATGCCCGTGAGTGCGCGGTAGCTGGTGCGGGAATCACACTCTTACCCGCTTTTTTGCTGGAAGATAAAATTGAAAAAGGGGCGCTGGTGCAGGTGCTACCGGAGTGGAACGTCGAAGGAAACGATCTCTGGCTGGCCTATCCGAGCCGTAAGCTCAATTCGCCTGCGCTGATGAGCTATATCGACTTTGCGATGCAGTGTGATGAGGTGAAGCGGTTTTACGTGGGCGGGTGATTATGTGTGGCCTGATGCCCTCACCCTGACCCTCTCCCACGGGGAGAGGGCACAAAGATAAAAAACGGCAACCGAAGTTGCCGTTTTACTTTTATTTCGCAATACGCTTGTACTTAATTCGCTTCGGCTCCAGCGCGTCTGCGCCCAGCGTGCGTTTCTTGTACTCTTCGTATTCGGTGAAGTTACCTTCGAAGAACTCCACTTTCCCTTCATCCTGGTAGTCCAGGATGTGGGTGGCGATACGGTCAAGGAACCAACGGTCGTGCGAGATAACCATGGCACAGCCCGGGAACTCCAGAAGGGCGTTTTCCAGCGCGCGCAGGGTTTCGATGTCGAGGTCGTTGGTTGGTTCATCGAGCAGCAGTACGTTACCGCCAACCTGCAGCAGCTTCGCCAGATGCAGACGACCACGCTCACCACCGGACAACTCGCCGACGCGTTTACCCTGATCGGTACCTTTGAAGTTAAAGCGGCCAACGTAGGCACGGCTTGGCATCTCGGTGTTACCGATACGCATGATATCCAGCCCGCCGGAGACTTCTTCCCACACGGTTTTGCTGTTATCCATTGCGTCACGGAACTGGTCAACGGACGCCAGTTTCACCGTTTCACCCAAGGTGATAGAGCCGCTGTCAGGCTGCTCCTGACCGGACATCATACGGAACAGGGTGGATTTACCCGCGCCGTTCGGACCGATGATACCGACGATGGCACCCTTCGGTACGGAGAAGGAGAGATCGTCGATCAGCACGCGGTCACCGTAAGATTTACGCAGGTTGCTGACTTCGACCACTTTATCCCCCAGACGCGCGCCAGGTGGAATAAACAGTTCGTTGGTTTCGTTACGTTTCTGGTATTCGGTGTTGTTCAGCTCTTCAAAGCGTGCCAGACGGGCTTTGCCCTTAGACTGACGGCCCTTCGTGCCCTGACGTACCCATTCCAGCTCTTTCTCAATAGACTTACGGCGTGCTGCTTCAGCAGACGCTTCCTGCGCCAGACGCTGATCTTTCTGCTCCAGCCAGGAAGAGTAGTTGCCTTCCCATGGGATACCCTCGCCGCGGTCCAGCTCCAGGATCCAGCCCGCCACGTTGTCGAGGAAGTAACGGTCGTGGGTGATCGCCACCACGGTGCCTTCGAAGTCGTGCAGGAAGCGTTCCAGCCACGCCACGGATTCCGCATCCAGGTGGTTAGTGGGTTCGTCGAGCAGCAGCATGTCTGGTTTTTCCAGCAGCAGACGGCACAGCGCCACGCGGCGACGCTCACCACCGGAGAGGTTGGCAATTTTCGCATCCCAGTCTGGCAGACGCAGGGCGTCAGCGGCGCGCTCCAGCTGCACGTTCAGGTTGTGACCGTCGTGCGCCTGGATAATCTCTTCAAATTTGCCTTGCTGAGCGGCCAGTTTATCGAAGTCCGCATCTGGCTCGGCGTATTTGGCATACACTTCATCCAGACCTTTCAGCGCGTTAACCACTTCGGATACCGCTTCTTCAACCGATTCACGAACGGTGTGTTCAGGGTTCAGCTGAGGTTCCTGCGGCAGGTAGCCAATTTTGATGCCTGGCTGCGGACGGGCTTCACCTTCGATGTCTGTATCGATGCCGGCCATGATGCGCAGCAGGGTGGACTTACCGGCACCGTTGAGGCCCAGAACACCGATTTTTGCGCCCGGGAAGAAGCTCAGCGAGATATTTTTAAGAATATGACGTTTCGGCGGTACCACTTTGCCGACACGATGCATGGTATAAACGAATTGAGCCACGTTGGACTTCGCCTCTTTTATCGTGATGAAAAGGAATTTCAGCCTCGAAGTGTAGCCTTTTTCCCGCCCTAATCCCAGCCAGGAACGTCGGGAGTGTTAAAACGCGCAGGAAAGGTAAAAAAGTGTCCGTAACGTGGCGCGTTCCGGGATGCCTGGTTAGCATAAGTTAATTAGACTTTGACGTGGCAAGACGCTGCAATTGACGAAAAAACAATGAGGAAGAGCTTGTGGAAAAAGCCAAACGGGTGGTCTGGCGTCTGCTGGCGGCCAGCGTATGCGTAATGGCGGTAAGCCAGGCGGTGCATGCCGATTCACTGGATGAACAACGTAACCGCTACGCCCAGATTAAACAGGCGTGGGACAACAAACAGATGGATACTGTGCAGGCGTTGATGCCGACGCTGAAAGACTATCCTCTCTATCCCTATCTGGAGTATCGCCAGATTACTGACGATCTCATGAATCAACCCACGGTCACCGTGAATAACTTCATTCAGGCGAACCCGACCCTGCCGCCCGCCCGGAACCTGCAGTCTCGTTTTGTAAACGAGCTGGCGCGTCGTGAAGACTGGCGCGGACTGCTGGCGTTCAGCCCGGAAAAACCGAACACCACGGAAGCCCAGTGTAACTATTACTATGCAAAATGGGCCACCGGTCAGCAGGAGGAAGCCTGGGCAGGGGCAAAAGAGCTGTGGCTGACCGGGAAAAGCCAGCCGAACGCCTGTGATTCGCTCTTTGGTGCCTGGCGTGCTTCCGGTAAACAGGATCCGCTGGCTTACCTTGAACGTATCCGTCTGGCGATGAAAGCCGGAAACACGCGTCTGGTGATGGCTCTGGCGGGTCAAATGCCGTCGGATTACCAGACCATTTCCACGGCCGTGATGTCGCTGGCAAACGACCCCAACAGCGTTCTGACCTTTGCCCGCAGCACGGGAGCGACCGATTTTACCCGACAGATGGCGGCGGTGGCCTTTGCCAGCGTGGCGCGTGACGATGTCGAAAACGCGCGGCTGATGATCCCGCAGCTGGTGCAGGCACAGCAGCTCAATGAAGAGCAAACCCAGGAACTGCGCGACATCGTGGCGTGGAGACTGATGGGCTCGGACGTAACCGACGAACAGGCCCGCTGGCGGGACGATGCCATTATGCGCTCCAACTCCACGTCGCTGGTGGAACGTCGCGTGCGCATGGCGCTGGGGACGGGCGATCGTAAAGGCCTTAATACCTGGCTTGCGCGTCTGCCGATGGAAGCCAAAGAGAAAGACGAATGGCGCTACTGGCAGGCGGATCTGCTGATGGAGCGGGGACGCGATGACGAAGCTAAAGAGATCCTCCACGCGCTGATGCAGCAGAGGGGCTTCTACCCGATGGTGGCCGCGCAGCGTCTGGGTGAGGAGTACACCTTCCGCATTGATAAAGCGCCGGGTAACGCCAGCCCGGCGTTGACCCAGGGGCCGGAAATGGCGCGCGTGCGCGAGCTGATGTACTGGAATATGGACAACACCGCCCGTAGCGAGTGGGCGAATCTGGTCACCAGCCGCACTACGGATGAGAAAGCCCAGCTTGCCCGTTACGCCTTTGATAACCACTGGTGGGATCTGAGCGTTCAGGCGACGATCGCCGGTAAGCTGTGGGATCATCTTGAAGAACGTTTCCCGCTGGCCTACAAAGATCTGTTCGATCGCTACACCAGCGGTAAAGATATTCCGCAAAGCTACGCCATGGCGATTGCCCGTCAGGAGAGCGCCTGGAACCCGAAAGTCCGTTCCCCGGTAGGGGCCAGCGGCCTGATGCAGATTATGCCGGGCACGGCGACGCATACGGTGAAGATGTTTAATATCCCGGGATACAGCAGTCCATCACAGCTGCTGGATCCGGATACCAACATCAACATTGGTACCAGCTATCTGCAGTACGTCTATCAGCAGTTTGGTAACAACCGCATTTTCGCCTCTGCGGCGTATAACGCGGGCCCAGGGCGTGTGCGTACCTGGCTGGGTAACAGCGCCGGACGCATCGACGCCGTGGCGTTTGTCGAGAGCATTCCGTTCTCAGAAACGCGCGGCTACGTGAAGAACGTGCTGGCGTATGATGCCTATTACCGTTACTTCATGGGGCAAAAAGATACCCTGATGAGCGATGCGGAGTGGCAGAGACGTTACTGATTGGGATGGGTTGTGTTATGCTGTACTCGTTAATGAGTACAACAGGCGGCATAACATGACCCAGCATTCCCCGTATTCCTCGGCACTGGCCGAACAACGTCATCAGGAGTGGCTTCGTTTTGTGGAGTTGCTCCGCCAGTCTTACGACCAGGATCTGCATCTACCCCTGCTGCAACTGATGCTGACGCCTGACGAGCGTGAGGCGTTGGGCACGCGCGTGCGGATCATCGAAGAGTTACTGCGCGGTGAGATGAGCCAGCGTGAGCTCAAAAACGAGCTTGGCGCGGGGATCGCGACGATCACCCGCGGTTCAAACAGCCTGAAGTCTGCGCCGGTTGAGCTGCGTCAGTGGCTGGAAGCGGTATTGCTGAAAAACGCCGGATGACGGCTGCGCCTTATCCGGCCTATACGTTCAACGATAAATGGCGTTATGGAACGGGCTTAACGCCAGGATCACCGCCTGATGGTAAACGCTTGAGCGCGTAAGCGCGCCAGCAGTAAAGACGCCAATCGCCCCTTCTTTACGGCCTATTTCATCAATGCCGGTGTACTGCGACATCACTGGCCCGAGCGCTTCGCCTGCGCGCACTTTTTCCAGAATGATGTCCGGCAGCGGCAGGGTGGCCGAGCGTGCTTCACCGCGCTGTTCACGACTTTCGATAACCACCCAGCTAAACGTCGCGCCTTCGTCAATTCCCGCTTCAATGGCGACCCAGAAGTCGGCATCGGGTGCGGCCGCTTTCGCATTTAACACGCGATTTCGTGCGCCAGCGCGCGTTTCTTCGCTGCCAAACGGCTGTTCAGGAACGCCACTCTCGACGCCGACGGCATCAATATGGCAGGATCCTTCGCCGAAAATCTCTTCAAATGCCCTTAGAATTGCCTGAATTTTGGCAGGATTGGTGGTAGCAGAGACAACATGGTGCATAATTAAGCTCGATTCAAAAAAACTCATCGCAGTATAACGGAAAAAAAGCATGTTACAGGTATACCTTGTTCGCCACGGTGAAACGCAGTGGAACGCCGAGCGACGTATTCAAGGCCAGTCCGACAGTCCTCTCACTGAAAAGGGTGTGCAGCAAGCGTGGCAGGTGGCAGAACGTGCCAGAACGCTGGGCATTACCCATGTCATCACCAGCGATTTAGGTCGCACGCAGCAGACGGCGCGCATAATTGCTGATGCCTGTGGTTGTGATGTGCTGCTTGAACCGCGCCTGCGCGAGCTGGATATGGGGGTGCTCGAAAAACGCCATATCGATACGCTGACGGAAACGGAAGAGGGCTGGCGCCGCACGCTGGTTAACGGTACCGAAGATGGCCGTATCCCTGAGGGCGAATCCATGCAGGAGCTGAGCGTGCGTATGCATGCTGCGCTGGCGGAATGCCTGAAGCTGCCAGCCGGAAGCCGTCCACTGCTGGTGAGTCACGGGATTGCGCTGGGATGTCTGGTCAGCACCATTCTGGGGTTACCGGCCTATGCGGAGCGCCGTTTGCGTCTGCGCAACTGCTCTATTTCCCGTATTGATTATCAGGAAAGCGCGTGGCTGGCGTCGGGATGGGTCGTTGAGATGGCAGGGGACATTTCGCATCTTGATGCCCCTGCACTGGATGAACTGCAGCGTTAACGACGGATCGGGATTAAGAATTCCATCCGCAGATTAATGGGGCCTTCTTCCGGTTTCGCATCGCTTGCCGGGTAGTAGCGCTCAATATCCTGACCTTTACGGCGATTCAGGTTCAGCATAGGCATGCATGTTCCGTAAACGGTCAGGATGAATTCCTGCACGCCCGTTCCCAGCCCTTCGTAGGAGAACATCACATACTCTCCGCCTTCCAGCACGACCGGTTTAGAGCCCTGAATATAGCCATTGGCCATCTCCGGCGTTAACGCGGTGGTGTAGAACACCTCCTGCTCGTCGTCTTTTTCCTGGCTTGGATGCGTTTCGTTGAGACCATACAGGATAGGCGGGATCGCCGGGGCATGGCTCAGGAAGTCGCGCCAGAACTGAACGCGCATTTGATGGCGGAACTCAGAAATCTGCTCCAGAGAACAGGTGTAGCTCTGTGTCGTACCGATCAAATGGGTTTCCGGCAGGGTAATGATTTCGTACTTCGGCATGGCGAACTCGCCCAGACGCAGCGGCGGGCGCATACCGTATGAACTCCAGTCAGGTGAACGGCGATAGAGTGCCGGCGTCAACGAGAACTGTTTTTTAAAGGCTCGGGTGAACGTTTGTTGCGAGTCGAAACGATACTGCAGGGCAATATCAAGAATGGGCCGCGCGGTCAGGCGTAAGGCCACCGCAGATTTAGATAAACGACGTGCGCGAATATAGGCACCGATAGCATGACCGGTGACATCCTTGAACATCCTTTGCAGATGCCACTTGGAATAGCCTGCTTTAGCCGCCACATTATCCAGTGACAAAGGCTGGTCAAGATGACCTTCCAGCCAGGTTAGCAGGTCGCGAATAATTCCAGCCTGATCCATATACTATCCTCATCCTTAAAACAGCAGGTGCCTGATAACAGGTTAGCGGATAATAGCATTTTTTGATGTTTTAGCATTCAGTGTTTTTTTTGCTCATTAATGCTTTTTGTCCTGCGTTTTGGGTGAATATATTCTAATCCTGTGATCTTGCTACATTTTTGTCTAACGTGTTGAATAATCGCTCAACGTAATATTAAGAAATGGTAACAATATGAAATATAAGACATTGCTCTTAACAGCCTTACTGCTGATAGCGGGCCGCGCGGCGCAGGCGGAACAGATTGGTTCTGTCGACACCGTGTTTAAAATGTTTGGGCCGGACCACAAAATTGTGGTGGAGGCGTTTGACGATCCGGATGTGAAAAACGTCACCTGCTACGTTAGCCGGGCAAAAACCGGGGGGATTAAAGGCGGTCTGGGGCTGGCCGAGGATACATCCGATGCGGCCATCTCCTGCCAGCAGGTCGGGCCGGTTGAACTGAGCGAGAAAATCAAAAACGGCAAAGCGCAGGGGGATGTGGTGTTCCAGAAACGGACGTCGCTGGTCTTCAAAAAGCTGCAGGTGGTGCGTTTTTACGATGCTAAACGTAACACCCTGGCCTACCTTGCCTACTCCGACAAAGTAGTGGAAGGTTCACCGAAAAACGCGATTAGCGCGGTGCCGATTATGCCGTGGCGGGAATAAAAAAACGGCGCTTTCGCGCCGTTTTTTTATGGTGTTGACTGCAGGATCACTCCTGCAGGTCACCGCAGAAACGATAGCCTTCGCCGTGGATCGTGGCGATGATTTCCGGCGTATCTGGCGTAGATTCGAAATGTTTACGAATACGACGGATGGTCACGTCTACAGTACGGTCGTGTGGCTTCAGCTCACGGCCGGTCATTTTCTTCAGCAGTTCTGCACGGGACTGAATTTTGCCCGGGTTTTCACAGAAGTGCAGCATCGCGCGGAATTCACTGCGCGGCAGTTTATACTGCTCACCGTTCGGGCTGATCAGTGAACGGCTATTGATATCAAGTTCCCAGCCGTTGAATTTGTAGCTGTCTACGCTACGACGCTCTTCGCTGACGGTGCCCAGGTTCATGGTGCGGGACAGCAGGTTGCGTGCACGAATGGTTAACTCGCGTGGGTTAAACGGTTTGGTGATGTAGTCATCCGCACCGATTTCCAGGCCAAGGATCTTATCAACTTCGTTATCACGGCCTGTCAGGAACATTAATGCGACGTTCGCCTGTTCACGCAGTTCGCGCGCCAGCAGAAGGCCGTTTTTACCTGGCAGATTGATATCCATAATGACCAGGTTGATATCATTTTCAGAAAGGATCTGATGCATCTCTGCGCCATCGGTCGCTTCAAAGACATCGTAGCCTTCTGCTTCGAAAATGCTCTTCAACGTGTTGCGTGTTACCAACTCGTCTTCAACGATAAGAATGTGCGGGGTCTGCATGTTTGCTACCTAAATTGCCAACTAAATCGAAACAGGAAGTACAAAAGTCCCTGACCTGCCTGATGCATGTCGCAAATTAACATGACCGGGCTAACGTGACTAAAGTACGTAATTGCGTTCTTGATGCACTTTCCATCAACGTCAACAACATCATTAGCTTGGTCGTGGGTACTTTCCCTTTGGACCCGACAGTGTCAAAAACGGCTGTCATCCTAACCATTTTAACAGCAACATAACAGGCTAAGTGACACCTGACACCCAATAAAACTACGCTTCGTTGACATATATCAAGTTCAATTGTAGCACGTTAACAGTTTGATGAAATCATCATAGCTAAATGCTAGCCTTTGTCACAATTTTTCAATAAACCAACTAGTTGCGGATCTTGATTGATAAACGTTACGAATCCAACTTAAATCGCGTATTCACCCTGTCATTATCATTATAAAACATAAGGATAATCAGGTTCTGTTAACATTCTAAATGATTGTTCAGCTACAAAATAGTTTAGCGCTTTTAATTTGTTATGAAACGCTATTTCGGTGATTTGTGTTGCAAAATTGTAAATTCGCGCCGCGTAATATGTTGACGCGCATCACAGTAATCCCCGCTAACTGATTAAAAAGAGAGCATAAATGCATCTGTCGATTGTACTGGTCGCGCCAGCCAGAGCTGAAAATATAGGCGCTGCGGCGCGTGCCATGAAGACCATGGGGTTCACCGATTTGCGTATTGTGGACAGCGCTGCTCACCTGGAGCCCGCGGCGCGTTGGGTGGCGCACGGGTCGGGCGATATTCTTGATAATATAACCACTTACGACACGCTCGCCGACGCGCTGCACGATATTTCGTTTACCGTTGCGACCACGGCGCGCAGTCGGGCTAAGTTCCACTATTACGCCACGCCAGCGGAACTGGTACCGATGATGAGCGAGAAAAGCCAGTGGCTGGAAAAAGCGGCGCTGGTGTTTGGGCGGGAAGATTCAGGATTAACAAACGACGAACTGGCGCTCGCGGATGTGCTGACGGGGGCTCCAATGGTCGCGGATTACCCGTCCCTGAATTTAGGCCAGGCGGTGATGGTCTATTGTTATCAATTAGCGTCCTTAATACAAATTCCTCAACCGCCAGCGGTGGGTACCGACGAAAACCAGCTGGCCGCGCTGCGTACGCGCGTTGACAACCTGCTGATGCAACTTGGCGTGGCGGATGACCAAAAAATGGCTGACTGGCTGCAGCAGCGTCTTGGGCGTCTGGAGCAGCGCGATACGGCAATGCTGCACCGTTTGCTGCACGATATCGAAAAAAAATTAGCCGAGTAAAATGCTGCCATAAGTTTTTACTATGGCGTAAGCGTCTGAAGTTAAGGGTTGCCTCTGGCGGAATCGGATGAAAATAAATCTGCACGCAGCGGGACGTAAGAATACGCTGAATTGTGATCAAATTAAAAATTCATTGACTTAAGGTGCCCGATCCTTTAACCCTAAAAGAATACAGCACAGACAGATAATAATGACAGAGTACACAACATCCATGAAACGCATCAGCATCACCACCATTACCACAACCATCATCATTACCACAGGTAACGATGCGGGCTGACGCGTACAGGAAAAACAGAAAAAAGCCCGCACCTGAACAGTGCGGGCTTTTTTTTCGGCTAAAGGAAACGAGGTAGAACCATGCGAGTGTTGAAGTTCGGCGGTACATCAGTGGCAAATGCAGAACGCTTTCTGCGTGTTGCCGATATCCTGGAGAGCAACGCCAGGCAGGGACAGGTCGCGACCGTTCTCTCTGCGCCGGCAAAAATCACTAACCACCTGGTGGCGATGATTGAAAAGACCATTGGCGGTCAGGATGCACTTCCGAACATTAGCGATGCCGAGCGTATCTTCGCCGAGCTGCTGCAGGGGCTGGCGGAGGCACAGCCAGGTTTCCCGCTCGTACAGCTGAAAGCCTTCGTAGAACAAGAATTTGCCCAGATTAAACATGTGCTGCACGGTATCAGCCTGCTGGGTCAGTGCCCGGACAGCATCAACGCGGCGTTAATTTGCCGCGGTGAGAAACTCTCTATCGCCATCATGGCGGGCCTGCTGGAAGCGCGCGGCCATCACGTCACGGTGATTGATCCGGTTGAAAAACTGCTGGCAGTGGGCCACTACCTCGAATCCACCGTTGATATTGCTGAATCAACCCGCCGCATCGCTGCGAGCAAAATTCCTTCTGACCATATGATCCTGATGGCGGGCTTCACCGCCGGCAATGAAAAGGGTGAACTGGTGGTGCTGGGCCGTAACGGCTCTGATTACTCTGCTGCTGTGCTGGCCGCCTGTTTACGCGCGGACTGTTGCGAGATCTGGACTGACGTTGACGGCGTATACACCTGCGACCCGCGCCAGGTACCGGACGCCAGGCTGCTGAAGTCGATGTCTTACCAGGAGGCGATGGAGCTTTCCTACTTCGGCGCGAAAGTGCTTCACCCTCGTACCATCTCCCCCATTGCCCAGTTCCAGATCCCTTGCCTGATTAAAAATACCGGTAACCCGCAAGCGCCTGGCACGCTGATTGGCGCCAGCACCGACGAAGATGGCCTGCCGGTGAAAGGCATCTCCAACCTCAACAACATGGCAATGTTCAGCGTCTCCGGGCCTGGTATGAAAGGGATGGTTGGCATGGCGGCGCGCGTGTTTGCCGCAATGTCACGCAATGGGATCTCTGTGGTGCTGATCACCCAGTCCTCATCGGAATACAGCATCAGCTTCTGCGTGCCGCAGGGTGACTGTCTGCGCGCCCGTCGTGCGCTGGAAGAAGAGTTCTATCTGGAGCTGAAAGAAGAACTGCTGGAGCCGTTATCCATTCAGGAACGTCTTGCGGTTATCTCCGTGGTTGGCGACGGTATGCGTACGCTGCGCGGCATTTCCGCCAAGTTCTTTGCCGCGCTGGCGCGCGCCAATATTAATATCGTGGCGATTGCCCAGGGCTCATCCGAGCGTTCTATTTCGGTGGTGGTTGATAACGATGACGCGACTACCGGCGTACGCGTGGTTCATCAGATGCTGTTCAACACCGATCAGGTGATTGAGCTGTTCCTGATTGGCGTGGGCGGCGTTGGCGGTGCGCTGCTGGAGCAGGTGAAGCGTCAGCAGGAGTGGTTGAAGAAGAAGCATATCGATCTGCGCGTCTGCGGGATCGCCAACTCAAAAGCGCTGTTGACCAACGTTCACGGGCTGAACCTGGAAAACTGGCAGGCCGAGTTGAACGAGGCAAAAGAGCCGTTCAACCTTGGGCGTCTGATCCGTCTGGTGAAAGAGTATCACCTGCTGAACCCGGTGATTGTCGATTGTACGTCGAACCAGGCGGTTGCCGATCAGTACGCGGACTTCCTGCGCGAAGGCTTCCACGTGGTCACGCCGAACAAAAAGGCCAACACCTCGTCGATGGATTACTATCACCAGCTGCGTCTGGCGGCGAGCAAATCGCGTCGCAAGTTCCTGTACGACACCAATGTGGGGGCGGGCCTGCCGGTTATCGAAAACCTGCAGAACCTGCTGAACGCGGGCGACGAACTGCAACGTTTCTCCGGCATTCTCTCCGGCTCGCTGTCCTTTATTTTCGGTAAGCTGGATGAAGGGATGAGCCTCTCAGAAGCAACCCGCGCCGCGCGTGAACTGGGCTACACCGAGCCGGATCCGCGTGACGATCTCTCCGGTATGGACGTGGCGCGCAAACTGCTTATTCTGGCGCGCGAAACGGGCCGTGAACTGGAGCTTTCCGATATCGTGATAGAACCCGTGCTGCCGGCTGAATTTGACAGCAGCGGTGACGTCAGCGCCTTTATGGATAATTTACCGCAGCTGGATGACGCTTTTGCCGCACGCGTGGCGAAAGCCCGTGATGAAGGTAAGATATTGCGCTATGTTGGCAACATTGAAGAAGATGGCGTGTGCCGGGTGAAGATTGCCGAAGTCGATGGCAACGATCCGCTGTACAAAGTCAAAAACGGCGAAAACGCCCTGGCGTTTTACAGCCACTATTATCAGCCATTGCCGCTGGTGCTTCGCGGCTATGGCGCAGGGAACGATGTTACGGCGGCGGGTGTGTTTGCCGATCTGCTGCGTACCCTGTCATGGAAGTTAGGAGTTTAACATGGTCAAAGTTTATGCCCCGGCTTCCAGCGCCAATATGAGCGTCGGGTTTGATGTGCTGGGTGCGGCGGTGACGCCGGTGGACGGTTCACTATTGGGCGATACGGTCACGGTGGAAGCGGCAGAAAGTTTCAGCCTGAATAACGTGGGACGTTTTGCCAGCAAGCTGCCGTCCGAACCGCGCGAGAATATTGTCTATCAGTGCTGGGAGCGTTTCTGTCAGGAGATCGGGAAAAACGTGCCGGTCGCCATGACGCTGGAAAAAAGTATGCCGATTGGCTCTGGCCTGGGGTCAAGTGCCTGCTCTGTTGTGGCCGCGCTGGTGGCGATGAATGAGCACTGCGGCAAACCCCTGAACAATAGCCGTCTGCTGGGGTTAATGGGTGAGCTGGAAGGCCGCATCTCTGGCAGTATCCACTACGATAACGTCGCGCCGTGTTTCCTCGGCGGTATGCAGTTGATGATCGAAGAAAATGGCATCATCAGCCAGCAGGTGCCAGGGTTTGATGAGTGGCTGTGGGTCCTGGCCTACCCGGGTATCAAAGTGTCTACTGCGGAAGCGCGGGCGATCCTGCCTGCGCAGTATCGCCGTCAGGACTGCATCGCCCACGGGCGTCATCTGGCAGGCTTTATTCACGCCTGTTATACCCGTCAGCCACAGCTGGCGGCGAAATTGATGAAAGATGTGATTGCCGAACCGTATCGTACGAAGTTGCTGCCTGGCTTTAATGAGGCGCGACAGGCATCGCTTGATATTGGCGCGCAGGCGTGCGGCATCTCCGGCTCCGGCCCGACGCTGTTCGCCCTGTGCGATAAGCCAGACACCGCGCAGCGCGTGGCGGACTGGCTCTCTAAACACTACCTGCAAAATCAGGAAGGCTTTGTTCATATTTGCCGTCTGGACACGGCTGGCGCACGAGTACTGGGATAACGAATGAAACTCTACAATCTGAAAGATCATAACGAGCAGGTCAGCTTCGCGCAGGCGGTGACTCAGGGACTGGGCAAAAATCAGGGGCTGTTCTTCCCTCACGATCTCCCTGAATTCCCGCTGACCGACATTGATGAGCTGCTGAAGCAGGACTTTGTCACTCGCAGCACAAAAATTTTGTCTGCGTTTATCGGCGACGAAATCCCGCAGGAGTTGCTGGAAGAGCGCGTACGTGCGGCGTTCGCCTTCCCGGCACCGGTTCAGCAGGTTGAGCCGGATGTGGGCTGTCTGGAGCTGTTCCACGGCCCAACCCTGGCGTTTAAAGACTTCGGCGGCCGCTTTATGGCGCAGATGCTTACCCACATCAGCGGCGACAAGCCGGTCACCATTCTGACCGCTACCTCCGGGGATACCGGTGCCGCCGTGGCGCATGCTTTTTACGGTCTGAAGAACGTACGCGTGGTGATCCTCTATCCGAAAGGCAAGATCAGCCCGCTCCAGGAAAAACTGTTCTGCACCCTCGGCGGTAACATTGAAACCGTGGCGGTAGATGGCGACTTCGATGCCTGTCAGGCGCTGGTGAAACAGGCCTTCGATGATGAAGAGCTGAAGGCCGCGCTGGGGCTCAACTCTGCTAACTCCATTAACATCAGCCGCCTGCTGGCGCAGATTTGCTACTACTTTGAAGCGGTTGCCCAACTGCCGCAAGAGGCGCGTAATCAGCTGGTGGTTTCGGTACCGAGCGGAAACTTTGGCGATCTGACCGCGGGCCTGCTGGCGAAATCCCTCGGGCTGCCGGTGAAACGCTTTATCGCGGCGACCAACGCCAACGACACCGTGCCACGCTTCCTGAAAGACGGTAAATGGGCGCCGAACGCGACCCAGGCGACGCTCTCTAACGCGATGGACGTGTCACAGCCAAACAACTGGCCGCGCGTGGAAGAGCTGTTCCGCCGTAAAGTGTGGCGTCTGGGCGATCTGGGCTATGCGGCGGTCAACGATGAAACCACCAAAAGCACTATGCGTGAGCTGAAAGCGGTGGGGTATACCTCTGAACCGCATGCGGCGATTGCTTACCGTGCGCTGCGCGACCAGCTTAATCCTGGCGAGTATGGCCTGTTCCTGGGGACGGCGCATCCGGCAAAATTCAAAGAGAGCGTGGAAGAGATTCTGGGTGAAACGCTGCCGCTGCCGAAAGAGCTGGCGGATCGCGCTGACCTGCCGCTGCTCTCTCATGAGCTGCCGGCGGATTTTGCCGCGCTGCGTAAGCTGATGATGACCCGAGCGTGATTTTTTGCCCGGTGGCGCTGCGCTTACCGGGCCTGCAACAATCTCAATCGTAGGCCGGGTAAGCGAAGCATCACCCGGCTTTTTTGTGAAGAAAATAAGGAGAAAAATAGCAGGGAAAAAGCAGAAATTCCCAATAAATGCGGTCACTTAGCGTTTAGGATTGCAGAGAATAACATCCCCGGTTCCCCTCACGTAATCTCCTTACATCGGCCCACGTTGGGCAAGAATCATAAGGAGTCACCGATGTCTAAACTGAAACCTGCGCTGATTGCGCTTTCACTGATGCTGGTCGCTCCCATGGCGGTACAGGCATCCGAAATCACCCTGGTTCCGGCGGTCAAACTGCAGATTGGCGATCGGGATAATAACGGCCATTACTGGGACGGCGGCCGCTGGCGCGACCATGACTGGTGGAAGGCGCATTATGAGTGGCGCGATAACCACTGGCGTCCACATGATGAGCATCGCGATCGTGACGAACGTCATGACCACCGCCACGACGATCACCGACCAGGCCCGGACTGGAAGCATCACTAATACAAACCCCGCCAGCAGGCGGGGTTGTTTTTTTACTGTTCGTGACGCTTAAATACCAGTTCCCCTTTCCCTGACGCTTCCTCGTCAAAGAAATACCCCTCGCTGTTGAAGCCGGTGAGCTGCTCTGGCTTCGTCAGGCGGTTTTGTATGATGTAGCGGCTCATCAGGCCACGCGCTTTTTTGGCATAGAAGCTGATGACCTTAAACTTGCCGTTTTTCTCATCAAGGAAGACCGGTTTAATAATTTCCGCATCGAGCTTCTTCGGCTTCACCGATTTGAAGTATTCATCGGAGGCGAGGTTAATCACCACGTTATCCCCCTGCGCGTGCAGGGCTGCGTTCAGCTTATCGGTGATAATGTCGCCCCAGAAATGGTACAGATCTTTGCCTTTGGCGTTTTCCAGGCGGATGCCCATCTCCAGACGATAGGGCTGCATCAGATCCAGCGGGCGCAGCACGCCGTACAGGCCTGAAAGCATACGCAGATGCTGCTGGGCAAAATCGAAATCGGCTTCGCTGAACTCTTCTGCCTGCAGGCCGGTATAGACATCGCCCTTGAAGGCCAGAAGCGCCTGGCGCGCATTCGCAGGAGTAAAGTCAGGATGCCACTCATGGAAGCGGGTCGCGTTGAGATCGGCGAGCTTATCACTGATGCTCATCAGAGAGGCGATTTGCGGCGCGGAGAGCTTACGCGCCTCGTGAATCAGCTGTTGCGAGTAGTCCAGCAGTTCAGGCTGGGTATAACGCTCGGTCGCGAGCGGGCTCTGGTAGTCGAGCGTTTTTGCAGGTGAAATCAGAATCAGCATATCCAGTCCTTGCAGGAAATTTAAGGCGACTTTAGCAAAAAATCGCCCTGAATTGATCGATAGCTGTTATTGCCGCGGCAAATCATCCCACGTGCCGGGCGCAATCTGCGATTTGATTTCGGGATAGCGCGAGGCGTCAAACACCGGCGGAACCCCCAGCTTACGCTGGCGAAGGTAGTCCCGGGCGATGAGGGTGACTACGGGCGAGAGCAGCAAAATCGCCGTCAGGTTGGTGATCGCCATCAGCGCCATAATCACGTCCGCCAGTTGCCAGACCACCGGCATGCTGAGCAGAGAACCCACGATGACCATCAGCAACATGCCCAGGCGCAACAGGTTGAGCATGGGGCGAGAGTTGAGCTTCAGGAAAATGAGGTTGTTCTCGGCGTAAAGGTAATTGACGACCATTGAGCTGAAGGCGAACAACAGCAGAATGAGCGAAACAAATCCCGCTCCCCAGCCACCGGTAAGGTTCACCAGCGCCTGCTGAAGAAGCTGTATCCCGCCGGCTTCCGTTGAGTGAGAGATTGGGCCTGCCAGCAGCAAGATCATGGCGCTAGAGGAGCAGATAATAATCGTGTCCGTGAAGACCCCAATCATCTGCACAATGCCCTGCGCGGCCGGGTGAGGGGGCCAGGAAGCGGCCGCCGCCGCGGCATTGGGGGTAGACCCCATTCCGGCTTCGTTAGAGAACATACCGCGTTGAAAACCCGCCATCAGCGCCTGGCTAAAGGTATAGCCCAGCGCACCCGAAGCCGCTTCACGCCAGCCAAAGGCGCTGCTGAAAATGGTCGCAATCACATCCGGCACCTGGTCGATATGCAACGCAGCGACAAGCAGACTGGCCGCAACCCAGAGCAAGGCCATAATGGGAACCAGCCACTGCATCAGGCGGGCTGTACCCTTAAGACCGGTAGAGATGGTCAGTAGTATGCAGAGGGCTAACCCCGCGCCGGTGAGCCATTCCGGACAGGCGAAGGCATAGCGCAGGGCATGGGCGACAGAATTTGCCTGGACGGTGTTGAAAATCAGGCCATAGGCGACGAGTAAGAAAAGTGAGAACAGCACGCCCATCCAGCGCATTCCTAAGCCGCGCGCCATGTACCAGGCAGGGCCACCGCGAAACTGGCCATGATGATCTTTTTCTTTATAGAGCTGGGCGAGAGAGCATTCGGCAAAGGACGTTGCCATGCCGATAATTGCCGTCACCCACATCCAGAAAACCGCCCCCGGCCCACCGGCGCTGATAGCCAGCGCGACCCCCGCCAGGTTACCGCTGCCAAGCCGTGCCGCAAGGCTGGTGCACAGCGCCTGGAACGAGGTTAATCCACCGGGTTGTGGCGTGACGCTGTTTTTCAGACTTCTGCCAAATTTGCGGATATAACGAAACTGGATAAAACCGCTGCGTAACGTAAACCATATACCTGCTGCCAGAAGCAGGTATATCATTATCGAACCCCAGAGCACTTCGTTAATAAAGAAAAAGAAATCAGGCATTAACGTCCCTCATGTTGATGCCAGGGTAAGGATGTAAGCGCTACCACATATTGGGCGTACTGTTACGTAGCTGCCTCTTAATATTCCGAGTTTATCATACATTGGCTAAGCGCACTGTCTGCGGTTGCGCTACCCCTCTGTCGTGTTATCATCAGGGCAGACCGGTTACATCCCCCTAACAAGTAAACCTGTCATTTTTCCGCTGCAGGCATGCTGTCGGTAGCGTGAATTATCCAGGGCACGTTAAAAGAGAAACACTATCATGACGGATAAATTGACCTCCCTTCGTCAGTTCACCACTGTCGTAGCTGACACCGGAGATATCGCGGCAATGAAGCTGTACCAGCCGCAGGATGCCACAACTAACCCTTCTCTGATCCTTAACGCCGCGCAGATCCCTGAGTATCGCAAACTGATTGACGACGCCGTGACCTGGGCGAAAGCACAGAGCAACGACCGCGCGCAGCAGGTTGTGGATGCCACTGATAAACTGGCAGTGAACATCGGTCTGGAGATCCTTAAACTGGTTCCTGGCCGCATCTCTACCGAAGTGGATGCGCGTCTCTCCTACGACACCGAAGCGTCTATCGCGAAAGCCAAACGTCTGATCAAAATGTATAACGATGCGGGTATCAGCAATGACCGTATCCTGATCAAACTGGCTTCTACCTGGCAGGGTATCCGCGCTGCTGAACAGCTGGAAAAAGACGGTATCAACTGTAACCTGACGCTGCTGTTCTCCTTCGCGCAGGCGCGTGCATGTGCGGAAGCGGGCGTATACCTGATTTCTCCGTTCGTGGGTCGTATTCTGGACTGGTACAAAGCCAATACCGACAAGAAAGAGTACGCCGCGTCTGAAGATCCAGGCGTGATTTCCGTGACTGAAATCTACGAATACTACAAACAGCACGGTTATGAGACCGTTGTTATGGGCGCAAGCTTCCGTAACGTCGGCGAAATCATCGAACTGGCTGGCTGTGACCGCCTGACCATCGCACCAGCGCTGCTGAAAGAGCTGGCTGAAAGCGAAGGTACCATCGAGCGTAAACTGTCTTACACCGGTGAAGTGAAAGCGCGTCCAGAGCGTATCACTGAATCCGAGTTCCTGTGGCAGCACAACCAGGATCCAATGGCGGTAGACAAACTGGCTGACGGTATCCGTAAGTTTGCTATTGACCAGGAAAAACTGGAAAAAATGATCGGCGATCTGCTGTAATCATTCTGCGTGACCGGGCTCCCGGTCACGCGACTTCTTTCGTACTCTGTCTGAAATTCCCCTCTGCGTGTATCATTCCCTTTAATCAGTACTTTTTGAATGGAATGGATATGAATACCTTACGCATCGGCTTAGTGTCGATTTCTGACCGCGCCTCAAGCGGTGTCTATCAGGACAAAGGCATCCCCGCTCTTGAAGAGTGGCTGGGGAGCGCGCTGACCACCCCGTTTGAAATCCAGACCCGCCTGATCCCGGACGAACAGCCGATCATCGAGCAGACGTTGTGTGAGCTGGTGGATGAGATGAGCTGCCACCTGGTGCTGACCACCGGCGGAACCGGTCCTGCACGTCGTGATGTGACACCAGATGCTACGCTTGCTATAGCTGACCGTGAAATGCCGGGCTTCGGTGAACAGATGCGCCAGATTAGCCTGCACTTTGTTCCAACGGCGATCCTCTCCCGTCAGGTGGGGGTGATTCGCAAGCAGGCGCTGATCCTGAATCTGCCGGGCCAGCCTAAGTCGATCAAAGAGACGCTGGAAGGGTTAAAAGCGGATGACGGCAGCGTGATCGTCCATGGGATCTTTGCAAGTGTACCGTATTGTATACAGCTGCTGGACGGGCCGTATGTCGAAACTGATGACAAAGTAGTAGCAGCATTTCGTCCTAAAAGCGCACGTCGCGAAACAATCTCCTGAAAATAACCATTATGTGACATTAGCTGAAGCTGCTGTGGTGTGCTAAAAGTTTTACGGTATAGTAATTTTTTCTTTACGATAGCTGTAATAATAATTCCACAACACACGCTAAATGGTTCGCTATGTCACATAACACCCGACCTCTGAATCGACAGGACTACAAAACTCTTACGCTCGCGGCCCTGGGCGGCGCGCTGGAGTTTTACGATTTCATCATCTTTGTTTTCTTTGCCGCTGTGGTGGGGGAGTTGTTCTTCCCGGCGGATATCCCGGAATGGCTGCGTCAGGTGCAAACCTTCGGTATTTTTGCTGCCGGGTATCTGGCGCGTCCTCTTGGTGGGATTGTGATGGCGCACTTTGGCGATCTTGTCGGGCGCAAGAAGATGTTTACCCTCAGTATCCTGCTGATGGCCGTGCCGACGTTGGCCATTGGTCTGCTGCCAACCTACGCCTCGATGGGCATTCTCGCCCCGTTATTGTTGCTGCTGATGCGTATTCTTCAGGGGGCGGCCATCGGCGGTGAAGTGCCGGGGGCGTGGGTGTTTGTCGCGGAGCATGTTCCGGCGCGCCGCATTGGTATCGCCTGCGGAACCTTAACCGCGGGGTTAACGGTGGGGATTTTGCTCGGTTCCGTGGTCGCGACAATTGTGAATACCAGCATGACGCAACAGGCCGTACACGACTGGGGCTGGCGTCTGCCGTTCCTGCTGGGCGGGGCGTTTGGCCTGGTGGCGATGTACCTGCGCCGTTGGCTCCAGGAGACACCGATTTTCCTCGAAATGCAGCAGAGCAAAGCGCTGGCACAAGAGTTGCCCGTTAAAGCCGTCGTGGTGCGTCATAAAAAAGCGGTGGTGGTGTCGATACTGCTTACCTGGTTGCTCTCGGCAGGCATTGTGGTGGTGATTTTGATGTCGCCGGTCTGGCTGCAAAAGCAGTACGGCTTTGCCCCGGCGGTGACCTTACAGGCGAACAGTATCGCCACGGTTATGCTCTGCTTCGGCTGCCTGGCCGCCGGGCTGGCTGCGGATCGTTTCGGTGCCAGCGTAACCTTTATCGTTGGCAGCCTGTTACTGGCGGGCTCAAGCTGGGCGTTTTACCATCTGGCCGGTAGTCATCCTGAACAGCTGTTCCTTTTATACGGCGTGGTAGGGCTGTGCGTTGGCGTGGTGGGGGCGGTGCCTTATGTGATGGTTCGGGCCTTCCCGCCAGAAGTCCGCTTCACCGGCATCTCATTCTCATACAATGTTTCATATGCCATCTTCGGTGGACTGACGCCGATTGCGGTTACGGTATTGATGGGCGTGTCACCGCTGGCACCTGCCTGGTATGTGCTGGCGTTGTCGCTGATGGGGCTGGTGTTGGGGATTTGGCTTCGCCAGATGGGAGAATGTCGTGCCCGCGAGGCGGACACGACAGAGGGATCAGTGTTTTTCACCAATCGGTAAAATGGTGCGGTCAAACTGCTCGTTCAGCACTTCACCCATTGCCAGGTAGATAGCGCTTGCGCCGCAAACCAGACCAATCCAGCCTGCAACGTGAACGATGCCTTCGTTGTCCACCAGATGACCAATCGCCAGCAGGGCGAACAGCACGGTCAGGCTCAGGAAGACAAACTGCAGTGCGCGGTTACCCTTGAGGGTGCCAAAGAACATGAACAGGGTGAAGACACCCCACAGGCCCAGGTAAACGCCCAGGAAATGGGCGTTTGCCGCCTCTGCCAGGCCCATTTTAGGCATCAGCAGAATGGCGACCAGGGTCAGCCAGAAGGAACCGTAAGAGGTAAAGGCGGTTAAGCCGAAGGTATTGCCTTTCTTATATTCCAGCAGGCCCGCGAAGATTTGCGCGATACCGCCGTAAAAAATGCCCATCGCCAGGATAATGCCGTCCATCGGGAACATCCCGATGTTGTGCAGGTTCAGCAGAATGGTGGTCATGCCAAAACCCATCAGGCCCAGCGGAGCCGGATTAGCCAACTTAGTGTTGCCCATAAGTCCTCAAAAAAATCATCATTAATATGGTGAAATGGTTAAACCCGCGACAGTACTCCCTGAAGGGGCGCGGCATCATAATGGGCGCAAACGATGCCGTCTATGATCTCGTCAGGGTGAAATTAAAATTTTTTTTATCCTTCCCCCCTTGATGGATGACGTTGCGACCCCATCTTGTAAGCAACCGCAGTGTGTGGACCTGAAAAAAATCAAATCTGGGCAGTTGAAAAAGCACGTTCTGCCCTTATTACAGGTACACAACCACATGTTGACTGAATTTTTAGTGGAGACGTTTAGATGGGTAAAATTATTGGTATCGACCTGGGTACTACCAACTCTTGTGTAGCGATTATGGATGGCACTACTGCACGTGTGCTGGAGAACGCCGAGGGCGATCGCACCACGCCTTCTATCATTGCCTATACCCAGGATGGTGAAACTCTGGTTGGTCAGCCGGCTAAACGTCAGGCAGTGACGAACCCGCAAAACACCCTGTTTGCGATTAAACGCCTGATTGGCCGCCGCTTCCAGGACGAAGAAGTTCAGCGTGACGTTTCTATCATGCCTTACAAAATCATCGCAGCAGATAACGGCGATGCATGGCTTGATGTGAAAGGCACCAAAACAGCACCACCTCAGATCTCTGCTGAAGTGCTGAAAAAAATGAAGAAAACCGCAGAAGATTACCTGGGTGAGCCGGTAACTGAAGCAGTTATCACCGTTCCTGCGTACTTCAACGATGCTCAGCGTCAGGCAACTAAAGATGCTGGCCGTATCGCAGGTCTGGAAGTAAAACGTATCATCAACGAACCAACCGCTGCTGCTCTGGCTTACGGTCTGGATAAAGAAGTTGGCAACCGTACTATCGCGGTTTACGACCTGGGTGGTGGTACCTTCGATATCTCTATTATCGAAATTGACGAAGTAGACGGCGAAAAAACCTTCGAAGTTCTGGCAACCAACGGTGATACGCACCTGGGTGGTGAAGACTTCGATACCCGTCTGATCAACTATCTCGTTGACGAATTTAAGAAAGATCAGGGCATTGACCTGCGTAACGACCCGCTGGCTATGCAGCGCCTGAAAGAAGCCGCTGAGAAAGCGAAGATCGAACTCTCTTCCGCTCAGCAGACCGACGTGAACCTGCCGTACATTACTGCAGACGCGACCGGTCCTAAGCACATGAACATCAAAGTGACCCGTGCGAAACTGGAAAGCCTGGTAGAAGACCTGGTGAACCGTTCTATCGAGCCACTGAAAGTTGCACTGCAGGATGCTGGCCTGTCCGTGTCTGATATCAACGACGTTATCCTCGTTGGTGGCCAGACCCGTATGCCGATGGTTCAGAAGAAAGTGGCTGAATTCTTTGGTAAAGAACCACGTAAAGACGTTAACCCGGATGAAGCAGTGGCAATTGGTGCTGCGGTTCAGGGCGGCGTGCTGACCGGTGATGTTAAAGACGTTCTGCTGCTGGACGTTACCCCACTGTCTCTGGGTATCGAGACCATGGGTGGCGTAATGACGGCGCTGATCAGCAAAAACACCACCATCCCAACCAAGCACAGCCAGGTGTTCTCTACCGCTGAAGATAACCAGTCTGCGGTAACCATCCATGTGCTGCAGGGTGAGCGTAAGCGTGCGTCTGATAACAAATCTCTGGGTCAGTTCAACCTGGATGGTATTAACCCGGCACCACGCGGCATGCCGCAGATCGAAGTGACCTTCGATATCGATGCTGACGGTATTCTGCACGTTTCCGCGAAAGACAAAAACAGCGGTAAAGAGCAGAAGATCACCATTAAGGCCTCTTCCGGTCTGAACGAGGAAGAGATCCAGAAAATGGTTCGTGAAGCGGAAGCCAACGCGGAATCTGACCGTAAGTTCGAAGAACTGGTTCAGACCCGTAACCAGGGTGACCATCTGCTGCACAGCACCCGTAAGCAGGTTGAAGAAGCAGGCGATAAACTGCCAGCGGAAGACAAAACTGCTATCGAAGCTGCACTGAGCGCGCTGGAAACGTCTCTGAAAGGCGAAGACAAAGCGGATATCGAAGCGAAGATGCAGGAGCTGGCACAGGCTTCTCAGAAGCTGATGGAAATCGCTCAGCAGCAGCATGCCCAGCAGCAGGCAGGCGCTGACGCTTCAGCGAACAACGCGAAAGACGACGACGTTGTCGACGCTGAGTTCGAAGAAGTTAAAGACAAAAAATAATCGCCCTGATGCAGGGTAATTAATCGGCACGGGCGTAGGAGAACTCTCCACGCCCGTGCTCGCATGTTAAGGGGCTTAAAAAAACCAATGGCAAAGCAAGACTATTACGAGATTTTAGGCGTTCCGAAAACTGCGGAAGAGCGTGAAATCAAAAAGGCGTATAAGCGCCTGGCCATGAAATTCCACCCGGATCGCAACCAGGGTGACAAAGAGGCTGAAGCTAAATTTAAAGAGATCAAAGAAGCCTACGAAGTCCTGACCGATGCACAAAAACGTGCGGCCTATGACCAGTACGGTCACGCAGCCTTTGAACAGGGCGGCATGGGTGGCGGTGGATTCGGTGGCGGCGGCTTTGGCGGCGGCGCTGATTTCAGCGATATCTTTGGCGACGTTTTCGGCGATATCTTCGGTGGTGGCCGCGGTCGTCAACGCGCAGCGCGTGGTGCGGATCTGCGCTACAACATGGAGCTGACGCTGGAAGAGGCCGTTCGCGGTGTCACCAAAGAGATCCGTATCCCGACGCTGGAAGAGTGTGACGTTTGCCATGGCAGCGGTGCGAAAGCGGGTACGCAGCCACAAACCTGTCCAACCTGTCACGGTTCCGGTCAGGTGCAGATGCGTCAGGGCTTCTTCGCCGTCCAGCAGGCGTGTCCGCACTGTCATGGTCGTGGGACGCTGATTAAAGATCCATGCACCAAATGCCACGGCCACGGTCGCGTTGAGAAAACCAAAACCCTGTCCGTTAAAATCCCGGCTGGCGTAGATACGGGTGACCGCATCCGTCTGGCAGGTGAAGGCGAAGCAGGTGAGCACGGCGCACCAGCAGGCGATCTGTACGTTCAGGTGCAGGTGAAACAGCACGCTATCTTTGAGCGTGAAGGCAACAACCTCTACTGTGAAGTCCCGATCAACTTTGCTATGGCAGCGCTCGGTGGCGAAATTGAAGTGCCTACACTGGATGGGCGCGTGAACCTGAAAATCCCAGGCGAAACGCAGACCGGTAAGCTGTTCCGCATGCGCGGTAAAGGCGTGAAATCCGTTCGCGGTGGTGCGCAGGGCGACCTGCTGTGCCGCGTGGTGGTTGAAACCCCGGTTGGCCTGAACGACAAGCAGAAACAGCTGTTAAAAGAGCTGCAGGAAAGCTTTGGCGGCCCGACGGGTGAGAAAAACAGCCCACGCTCCAAAAGCTTCTTCGATGGCGTCAAAAAATTCTTCGATGATTTGACCCGCTAAATCGTTAGCTGGTAACTATCCTTTAAAAACCCGGAAGCGATTCCGGGTTTTTTATTTCTTGTTCGAAAGCTCGGTTAAACTGAGTATATATTCAATATTAATCTGTTTTTACCGATTTGTTTGCGCTGATATTATGGTTTTATCGAGGTATTGTTGTAAAAGAGAGAATTAACGTGAAATTACTACACCGTTTCTTTAGCAGTGAAGCATCCGGCGGCGTGATCCTGATTATTGCTGCTGCGGCCGCGATGCTGCTCGCCAACATGGGCATGACGCGCGATCTCTATCACGCATTTCTGGAAACGCCCGTCGAGCTTAAGGTCGGCGCGCTGGAAATTAACAAGAACATGCTGCTGTGGATCAACGATGCGCTGATGGCGGTGTTCTTCCTGCTGGTGGGGCTTGAGGTGAAACGTGAGCTGGTGATGGGCTCGTTAGCCAGCCGCCAGCGCGCAGCGTTTCCGGTGATCGCCGCCATTGGCGGAATGGTCGTTCCGGCGCTGCTCTTCCTCGCGTTTGCCTGGCAGGATCCTGTCGCGCGTGACGGGTGGGCGATCCCGGCGGCAACGGATATCGCGTTTGCGCTTGGCGTTTTAGCGTTGCTCGGGAGCCGGGTTCCGGTTGCACTGAAAATCTTCCTGATGGCGCTGGCGATCATTGATGACCTGGGGGCTATCGTCATTATCGCGCTGTTCTACACCAGCGATCTGTCGATTCTGTCGCTGAGCGTGGCAGCAGGGGCGATTGCCGTTCTGGCGCTGTTGAACATTTTCAATGTCCGTCGCATTGGAATTTACATCCTTGTGGGGATGGTGTTGTGGACGGCGGTGCTGAAATCGGGTGTCCATGCCACGCTGGCCGGGGTAATCGTCGGCTTCTTTGTGCCGCTTAAGCCGCAGGAGGGTAAATCACCGGCCAAACAACTGGAGCATGTGCTGCACCCGTGGGTCGCCTTTATGATCCTGCCACTGTTTGCGTTTGCCAACGCGGGCGTTTCTCTGGGAGGGGTTACGCTGGAGGGGCTCACTTCCGTGCTGCCGCTGGGTATTATTGCCGGGCTGTTTATTGGTAAACCGCTGGGGATCAGCCTGTTCTGCTGGCTGGCGCTGAAGCTTAAGCTGGCATCGTTGCCGAACGGCACAACATTTGGTCAGATTATGGCGGTCGGCGTGCTGTGCGGTATCGGATTTACCATGTCGATCTTTATCTCGACGCTGGCGTTTGGTGCAAATGCGCCTGAGCTGATTATCTGGGCAAAACTCGCCATTCTTATCGGTTCATTACTGGCCGCAGTTATTGGTTATACCTTATTGAAGGTGAAGTTGTCCGGGCAGGTCGTCCAGGCATAACGGAAAACCGGGAGGAGGTCATTCTTCTCCCGATACACTCAGGGAGAGAAGACGCGATGTCTCATTTGAATTACAACCATCTTTATTATTTCTGGCATGTTTACAAACAAGGCTCGGTGGTAGGGGCGGCAGAAGCTCTTTTTCTGACGCCACAAACTATCACCGGGCAAATCAAGGCTCTGGAAGAACGCCTGCAAGGCAAGCTGTTCAAGCGTAAAGGACGTGGCATAGAGCCAAGCGAGTTGGGTGAACTGGTTTTTCGCTATGCGGACAAGATGTTTACCCTGAGCCAGGAGATGCTGGATATCGTCAACTACCGCAAAGAGTCTAATTTGCTGTTTGACGTGGGCGTGGCGGATGCCCTCTCGAAACGGCTGGTAAGCGGCGTGCTGGATGCGGCGGTGGTTGAAGACGAGCAGATCCATTTGCGCTGTTTTGAATCCACACACGAAATGCTGCTGGAGCAGTTGAGCCAGCATAAGCTGGATATGATTATCTCGGATTGCCCCATCGACTCCACGCAGCAGGAGGGGCTGTTCTCGGTCAAGATTGGTGAATGCGGGGTAAGCTTCTGGTGCATTAACCCGCCTCCGGAAAAACCGTTCCCTGCCTGTCTGGAAGAACGCCGCTTGCTGGTGCCGGGAAGGCGCTCCATGCTGGGGCGTAAGCTGCAGAACTGGTTTAACTCTCAGGGGCTAAACGTGGAGATCCTCGGTGAGTTCGATGATGCAGCACTGATGAAAGCGTTTGGTGAGGCGCACAACGCAATCTTTGTTGCGCCGACGCTGTACATGCACGATCTCTATTCAGATAACAAGATTACCGAGATTGGCAGAGTCGATAACGTCATGGAGGAGTACCACGCCATCTTCGCCGAAAGGATGATTCAACACCCGGCGGTGCAGCGTATCTGTAACCGCGACTACTCGGCGCTGTTTACCCCGCCAGCAAACTGAAGGTATAAAAAAACCCGCGTTAAGCGGGTTCTTTAAACAAGCAACAACAAGCGGCGATTAAGCCAGTTTGTTGATCTGCGCGGTCAGGTTTGCTTTATGACGCGCTGCTTTGTTTTTGTGGATCAGACCTTTAGCAGCCTGACGATCCACGATTGGTTGCATTTCGTTAAATGCGTTCTGCGCTGCAGCTTTGTCGCCAGCTTCGATTGCTGCGTATACTTTCTTGATGAAAGTACGCATCATAGAGCGACGGCTTGCGTTGTGCTTACGAGCCTTTTCAGACTGAACGGCACGTTTCTTAGCTGATTTGATATTAGCCAAGTCCAACTCCCAAATATGATCTATGTGGACAATTCAAAGGCCGAGGAATATGCCCTCTTTGCCTTCTTTTGTCAATGGATTTGTGCAAATAAGCGCCGTTAATTAGCGACGCTACGTTACGTAGTGATGGCGCAGGATTCTACCAGCTTGTCTTTCGTGAATACAGCTTTTCGGCATAAAAATCGCAGTTCCCGGACAGATTTTTTTGCTGTGAAAGGTCAGCATGATGAAATCATTACGGCTTTCTGTTTTGTGCAGACAATCGTCGGTTAACCTTAATCGCTGTACAAGGTATACTTTGGCGATTTTCACTGTTTTGAGCCAGACATGAAGCTGATACGCGGCATACATAATCTCAGCAAAGCCCCCCACGGGTGCGTGCTGACCATTGGTAATTTCGACGGCGTGCATCGTGGGCATCAGGCGCTGTTGCAGGGATTGCGTAAAGAAGGGGAGGCACGTGGCCTGCCCGTGGTAGTGATGATTTTCGAGCCGCAGCCGCTGGAACTGTTCGCGGGCGATAAATCGCCTGCCCGACTTACTCGCCTGCGCGAGAAGTTGCGCTATCTGGCACAGTCCGGTGTGGACTACGTCTTGTGTGTCCGTTTTGATCGTCGTTTTGCCGCGCTGACAGCACAAAATTTCGTCAGCGACCTGTTGGTCAAGCGCCTTGGCGTTCAGTTTCTCGCCGTGGGTGATGATTTCCGCTTTGGCGCTGGTCGTCAGGGCGATTTCTTGCTATTACAGAAGGCTGGCCTGGAATATGGTTTTGACGTCACCAGCGCGATGACCTTTTGCGAAGGTGGCGTGCGCGTCAGCAGTACGGCGGTTCGTCAGGCGCTGGCCAATGATGAACTGGAGACCGCAGAGAATTTGCTGGGGCATCCGTTTACCATTTCTGGTCGTGTGGTTCATGGCGATGCGCTGGGCCGTACGATAGGTTTCCCGACGGCGAATATACCGCTGCGTCGTCAGGTCTCCCCGGTTAAAGGGGTATATGCGGTGGAAGTGGCTGGACTGGGCGAGAAACCTTTTTACGGTGTCGCCAATATTGGCACACGTCCTACGGTCGCCGGTGTGCGACAGCAGCTGGAAGTGCATCTGCTGGACGTTGTAATGGACCTCTACGGTCGCCATATAGATGTCATACTGCGTAAAAAAATACGCAATGAGCAGCGATTTGCCTCGCTGGATGAACTAAAAGCGCAAATCGCGCGAGATGAATTAACGGCCCGCGAGTTTTTTGGGCTTTGAACCCGGCTTAAATGCCTACGTGATAAATACGGAACCGAGAATCTGATGAGTGACTATAAATCAACCCTGAATTTGCCGGAAACAGGGTTCCCGATGCGCGGCGATCTCGCCAAGCGCGAACCGGGAATGCTGGCGCGTTGGACCGATGATGACCTGTACGGCATCATTCGTGCAGCCAAGAAAGGCAAAAAAACCTTCATTCTGCATGATGGCCCTCCATATGCGAATGGCAGCATTCATATTGGTCACTCTGTAAACAAGATTCTGAAAGACATTATCGTGAAGTCCAAAGGACTCGCGGGATATGACTCGCCTTACGTTCCGGGTTGGGACTGCCACGGTCTGCCGATTGAACTGAAAGTTGAGCAGGAATTTGGTAAGCCGGGTGAGAAATTCACCGCGGCGGAATTCCGTGCGAAATGCCGTGAATACGCGGCCACTCAGGTTGACGGCCAGCGTGCAGACTTTATTCGTCTGGGCGTGCTGGGCGACTGGTCGCATCCGTACCTGACCATGGACTTCAAAACCGAAGCCAACATCATCCGTGCGCTGGGTAAAATCATCGGCAATGGCCACCTGCACAAAGGCGCGAAGCCGGTGCACTGGTGCGTGGACTGCCGTTCTGCGCTGGCAGAAGCAGAAGTTGAGTATTACGACAAAACCTCGCCTTCAATCGACGTGGCCTTCGAAGCGGTCGATCAGGATGCGATCAAAGGTAAATTCGGTCTGCCGGGCGTAAGCGGCCCGATCTCGCTGGTTATCTGGACCACCACCCCATGGACGCTGCCAGCTAACCGTGCGATCTCCCTCTCCGGTGAGTTCGAATATGCACTGGTTCAGATTGACGGTCAGGCGCTGATCCTGGCGAAAGATCTGGTGGAAAGCGTGCTGAAACGCGCGAACATCACCGACTACACCGTGCTGGGCACCGTGAAGGGCGACGCGCTTGAGCTGATGCGTTTCAAACACCCGTTCCTGGACTTCGACGTTCCGGCGATCCTGGGCGACCACGTGACGCTGGAAGCCGGTACCGGTGCAGTACATACCGCCGGTGGTCACGGTCCTGACGACTACAACATCAGCCTGAAATACGGTCTGGAAATCGCGAACCCGGTTGGTCCGGACGGATCATACCTGCCTGGTACGTATCCATCGCTGGACGGTATCAACGTCTTCAAAGCGAACGACATCATCGTGGAGATGCTGCGTGAGCGCGGCGCGCTGTTGCACGTTGAGAAAATGCAGCACAGCTACCCGTGCTGCTGGCGTCACAAGACGCCGATCATCTTCCGTGCGACCCCACAGTGGTTCGTCAGCATGGATCAGAAAGGCCTGCGCGAGCAGTCTCTGAAAGAGATCAAAGGCGTGCAGTGGATCCCGGACTGGGGCCAGGCGCGTATTGAATCCATGGTGGCTAACCGTCCTGACTGGTGTATCTCCCGTCAGCGCACCTGGGGCGTGCCGATGTCGCTGTTCGTGCATAAAGAGACGCACGAACTGCACCCGAACACGCTGGAACTGATGGAAGAAGTGGCGAAGCGTGTTGAAGTTGATGGCATTCAGGCGTGGTGGGATCTCGATGCCCGCGATATCCTGGGCGCAGACGCGGACAACTACGAGAAAGTGCCAGATACCCTGGACGTGTGGTTCGACTCCGGGTCTACTCACGCCTCCGTGGTTGACGTGCGCCCTGAGTTTGCCGGTCACGCGGCTGATATGTATCTGGAAGGTTCTGACCAACACCGTGGCTGGTTCATGTCATCCCTGATGATCTCCACCGCCATGAAAGGTAAAGCACCTTACCGTCAGGTACTGACCCACGGTTTCACCGTCGATGGTCAGGGCCGTAAGATGTCAAAATCTATCGGTAATACCGTTTCTCCGCAGGACGTGATGAACAAACTGGGCGCAGACATTCTGCGTCTGTGGGTGGCATCTACCGACTATACCGGCGAAATGGCGGTATCAGATGAGATCCTGAAACGTGCTGCCGACAGCTATCGTCGTATCCGTAACACCGCGCGCTTCCTGCTGGCGAACCTGAATGGTTTCGATCCGGCAAAAGACATGGTGAAACCGGAAGAGATGGTAGTGCTGGATCGCTGGGCGGTAGGCTGTGCGAAAGCGGCGCAAGAAGATATCGTTAAGGCATATGAGTCTTACGATTTCCATGAAGTGGTGCAGCGCCTGATGCGCTTCTGCTCCATCGAGATGGGCTCGTTCTACCTCGACATCATCAAAGATCGCCAGTACACCGCGAAAGCGGACAGCGTGGCGCGTCGTAGCTGCCAGACTGCGCTGTATCACATCGCAGAAGCACTGGTGCGCTGGATGGCGCCAATTATGTCCTTCACCGCGGATGAAATCTGGGGCTACCTGCCAGGTGAGCGTGAGAAGTATGTCTTCACCGGCGAGTGGTACGAAGGTCTGTTCGATCTCTCCAGTACCGAAGCGATGAACGACGCCTTCTGGGACGAGCTGCTGAAAGTGCGTGGCGAAGTGAACAAGGTCATCGAACAGGCGCGTGCAGACAAGAAAGTCGGTGGTTCTCTGGAAGCGGCAGTGACCCTGTACGCAGAACCTGAGCTGGCGGCCAAACTGACGGCGCTGGGCGATGAATTACGATTTGTCCTGTTGACCTCCGGTGCGAAAGTTGCGGATTATGCCGACGCTTCTGCTGATGCTCAGCAGAGCGAACTGCTTAAAGGACTGAAAGTCGCACTGAGCAAAGCCGAAGGTGAGAAGTGCCCGCGCTGCTGGCACTACACCACCGATGTCGGCCAGGTGGCGGAACACGCAGACATCTGCGGACGCTGTGTAAGCAACGTCGCCGGTGACGGCGAAAAACGTAAGTTTGCCTGATGAGTAAAACTCTCTGTTCAACAGGACTGCGCTGGCTGTGGCTGGTTGTGGTGGTGCTGATTATTGATCTGGGCAGCAAGTTCCTGATCCTCCAGAACTTTGCTCTGGGGGATACGGTTCCGCTGTTCCCGTCGCTTAATCTGCACTATGCGCGTAACTATGGCGCAGCGTTTAGCTTCCTTGCTGACAGCGGTGGCTGGCAGCGCTGGTTCTTTGCGGGTATTGCTATCGGTATCTGTGTGGTGCTGGCGGTGCTGATGTACCGTTCGAAAGCGACGCAAAAGCTGAATAACATCGCCTATGCGCTGATCATTGGCGGCGCGTTAGGTAACCTGTTCGATCGCCTGTGGCATGGCTTTGTGGTCGATATGATCGACTTCTACGTCGGCGACTGGCACTTTGCGACCTTTAACCTCGCCGATAGCGCAATTTGTATCGGTGCGGCGTTAATCGTGCTGGAAGGTTTCTTGCCGAAACCCGCCGCGAAAGAGCAGGCTTAATTGTAAATGCCGGGTGGCGCTGCGCTTACCCGGCCTACAGAATTTGTGGCCTCCCGTAGGCCCGGTAAGCGCAGCGCCACCGGGCAACAGGTGACCCAAAACAAGCGAGCAATTTGCATGTGTAAATCCGTACAAAGCAATAGCGCGATTCTCGTTCACTTCACGCTGAAACTGGATGACGGCTCAACGGCCGAATCCACCCGCAATAACGGCAAACCAGCCCTGTTTCGTCTTGGCGATACGTCGTTATCTGAAGGTCTGGAGCAGCAGCTTCTGGGTCTGAAAGAGGGGGAGAAGAAGGCGTTTTCGCTGGAGCCAGATGCCGCGTTTGGCGTGCCAAGCCCGGATCTTATCCAGTACTTCTCTCGTCGTGAGTTTATGGATGCGGGCGAACCGGAAATCGGGGCGATTATGCTCTTTACCGCTATGGATGGCAGCGAAATGCCTGGCGTGATCCGCGAAATCAACGGCGACTCCATCACCGTAGATTTCAACCATCCTCTTGCCGGGCGCACCGTCCATTTTGATATTGAAGTGCTGGAGATCGATCCGGTACTGGAGGCCTGAAATGCAGATCCTGTTGGCTAACCCGCGCGGCTTCTGCGCCGGTGTAGACCGCGCTATCAGCATTGTTGAAAACGCGCTGGAGATTTACGGCGCGCCGATTTACGTGCGTCACGAAGTTGTACATAACCGTTACGTGGTCGACAGCCTGCGTGAACGCGGTGCAATCTTCATTGAGCAGATTAGCGAAGTGCCGGACGGCGCGATCCTGATTTTCTCCGCACACGGTGTCTCCCAGGCGGTACGTAACGAAGCGAAAAGCCGTGATTTGACGGTGTTCGACGCCACCTGTCCGTTGGTAACCAAAGTGCATATGGAAGTGGCGCGCGCCAGCCGTCGCGGTGAAGAGTCGATCCTGATTGGTCATGCGGGTCATCCGGAAGTCGAAGGCACTATGGGCCAGTACAGCAACCCGGAAGGGGGGATGTATCTGGTGGAGTCGCCAGAAGATGTTCTTACGCTGAACGTAAAAAACGAAGCCCGTCTGTCGTTCATGACGCAGACCACGCTTTCAGTTGATGATACGTCGGATGTGATTGACGCATTGCGCCAGCGTTTCCCGAAAATCGTCGGGCCGCGTAAAGATGATATCTGCTACGCAACCACTAACCGCCAGGAAGCGGTGCGTGCGCTGGCTGAACAGGCGGACGTGGTGCTGGTGGTCGGCTCGAAAAACTCCTCTAACTCCAACCGTCTGGCCGAACTGGCGCAGCGCATGGGCAAGGCGGCGTTTCTGATTGACGACGCGACGGATATTCAAGAAGCGTGGGTGAAAAACGCGGCCTGTGTCGGTGTCACCGCAGGGGCTTCCGCACCGGATATCCTGGTGCAGAACGTGATCGCCCGTCTGCAGGAACTGGGTGGTGGTGAAGCCGTTCCGCTGGAAGGCCGCGAAGAAAACATCGTCTTCGAAGTCCCGAAAGAGCTGCGTATTGATGCACGCGAAGTGGAATAATCCTTCTTCTGATGAAAGGCCAGCACCTCCTGTGCTGGCCTTTTTTTTATCTGCTACTTTATCGTGACGACAAAATCATGTCTTTTACTGATATTTGAGTCCGTTTCACGTTAAATTCTAATTATCGGTGTTTTCAGTTGGCAGCCCTGACAAAGGCTGGTTAATCTGAAAACGGTTTACATCAATTTAACGTAAGAGAATAACTATGCATGATGCACAGATCCGTGTCGCTATTGCGGGCGCGGGTGGACGTATGGGTCGCCAGCTCATTCAGGCGGCACTTCAGATGGATGGCGTAGCGCTGGGCGCAGCACTGGAACGTGAAGGTTCATCGCTTCTTGGGGCCGATGCCGGTGAACTGGCAGGCGCGGGCAAGACGGGCGTTACCGTTCAAAGCAGCCTTGATGCGGTGAAAGATGATTTTGATGTGTTCATCGATTTTACCCGGCCAGAAGGCACACTGACCCATCTGGCATTTTGCCGTCAGCACGGCAAAGGCATGGTGATTGGCACCACCGGGTTTGATGAAGCCGGTAAACAAGCCATTCAGGATGCGTCACATGAGATTGCTATTGTCTTCGCTGCTAACTTTAGCGTGGGCGTTAACGTTATGCTTAAGCTGCTGGAGAAGGCCGCAAAAGTGATGGGCGATTATACCGACATTGAGATTGTCGAAGCTCACCACCGTTACAAAGTCGATGCTCCCTCCGGCACGGCGCTGGCAATGGGCGAAGCGATTGCTCATGCACTGGATAAAGATTTAAAAGACTGCGCGGTATATACCCGCGAAGGCCATACGGGCGAACGCGTCCCGGGAACGATTGGTTTCGCAACTGTGCGTGCGGGTGACATCGTCGGGGAACATACTGCGATGTTCGCCGATATTGGAGAACGTGTAGAGATCACGCATAAAGCATCCAGCCGCATGACATTTGCGAATGGTGCCGTTCGCTCCGCTTTGTGGCTGAAAGGCAAAGAAAATGGTCTTTTTGATATGCGTGATGTGCTCGAACTCAACAATTTGTAAGAGATATTACCCATCGTGATGTGGTTATTGCAGTCGTAACTTTTTGATTGCATAGGGCAATAAGTTATTGCCCTTTTATTTTTCCCATTTCATGTTTATTTTTGTCTTTTTTGGCTAAAAGTAGATGTTATCCCGCTATTTTGTGTTGCTGGTATGTAAATTTTGACCGTTTGGTCCACTTTTTATTATCTGAGTACCAGAAATTCCAATAAACTTGCCACGCAAGCGTTTTCTGTCGTGATTTACCTGATCTTTTTGCCGCTTAACATCTTTTCAGGCCGCCAGGCTTGCAAAAGGATAATTAAAATATCCGTTTTGAGTTGACTTTTACCTGGCAAATCTCCAGAATGCCGCCGTTTGCCAAAAATCCGCTGGCAACACATTTGCATTGATTTATGACATGGTTGTGAATTAATATGCAAATAAAGTGAGTGAATATTCTCTGGAGGGTGTTTTGATTAAGTCAGCGCTATTGGTTCTGGAAGACGGAACCCAGTTTATCGGTCGGGCCATAGGGGCAACGGGTTCGGCGGTTGGGGAAGTCGTTTTCAATACTTCAATGACCGGTTATCAAGAAATCCTCACTGATCCTTCCTATTCTCGCCAAATCGTTACTCTTACTTATCCTCATATCGGCAATGTCGGCACCAATGCTGCTGACGAAGAATCTTCTCAGGTACATGCGCAAGGCCTGGTCATTCGCGACCTGCCGCTGATTGCCAGCAACTTCCGCAATACCGAAGACCTCTCTTCCTACCTGAAGCGCCATAACATTGTGGCGATTGCCGATATCGACACCCGTAAATTAACGCGTCTGCTGCGCGAGAAGGGTGCACAGAACGGCTGCATCATCGCAGGGGACAACCTCGATGCGGCGCTGGCGCTGGAAAAAGCGAAAGCCTTCCCGGGCCTGAATGGCATGGACCTGGCGAAAGAAGTGACGACCACTGAAGCATACAGTTGGACACAAGGTAGCTGGACGCTTTCAGATGACCTGCCGGAAGCGAAAAAAGAGAGCGAACTGCCGTTCCACGTGGTCGCCTACGATTTCGGCGCCAAGCGCAATATCCTGCGCATGCTGGTTGATCGCGGCTGCCGTCTGACGGTGGTGCCGGCGAAAACCTCTGCCGAAGACGTACTGAAGATGAACCCGGATGGCATCTTCCTCTCTAACGGACCTGGCGACCCGGCACCGTGCGATTACGCTATCGATGCCATCAAGTCCTTCCTCGAAACCGATATTCCGGTATTCGGCATCTGCCTCGGCCATCAGCTGCTGGCGCTGGCGAGCGGGGCGAACACCATTAAGATGAAGTTCGGTCACCACGGTGGTAACCACCCGGTGAAAGACATCGACAACAACACGGTGATGATTACGGCACAGAACCACGGCTTCGCAGTAGACGAAGCGTCAATGCCGGCTAATCTGCGCGTGACGCACAAATCCCTGTTCGATGGCACCCTGCAGGGGATTCATCGTACCGATAAGCCAGCGTTCAGCTTCCAGGGACACCCGGAAGCCAGCCCGGGGCCGCACGATGCCGCACCGCTGTTCGATCACTTCATCGAACTTATCGAGCAATACCGTAAGACCGCTAAATAATCAGGAGCCGAGAAGACCATGCCAAAACGTACAGACATAAAAAGCATCCTGATCCTTGGCGCTGGCCCGATTGTTATCGGTCAGGCCTGTGAATTTGACTACTCCGGTGCACAGGCGTGTAAGGCGCTGCGCGAAGAGGGTTACCGCGTTATCCTGGTGAACTCTAACCCGGCGACCATCATGACCGACCCGGAAATGGCGGATGCAACCTACATCGAGCCGATTCACTGGGAAGTGGTACGTAAAATCATCGAGAAAGAGCGTCCGGATGCGGTTCTGCCGACCATGGGTGGCCAGACTGCGCTGAACTGCGCACTGGAGCTGGAGCGTCAGGGCGTGCTGGAAGAGTTCGGCGTGACCATGATTGGTGCGACCGCCGACGCGATTGATAAAGCAGAAGACCGTCGTCGCTTCGACGTGGCGATGAAAAAAATCGGCCTCGACACCGCGCGTTCCGGTATCGCTCACAACATGGAAGAGGCACTGGCCGTAGCGGCTGAAGTGGGTTATCCGTGCATCATCCGTCCTTCCTTCACCATGGGCGGCACCGGCGGCGGTATCGCCTACAACCGCGAAGAGTTTGAAGAGATTTGCGAGCGCGGCCTGGATCTCTCCCCAACCAAAGAGCTGCTGATTGATGAATCGCTAATTGGCTGGAAAGAGTACGAGATGGAAGTGGTGCGTGATAAAAACGACAACTGCATCATCGTCTGCTCCATCGAAAACTTCGATGCGATGGGTATCCACACCGGCGACTCCATTACCGTTGCGCCAGCGCAAACGCTGACCGACAAAGAGTACCAAATCATGCGTAACGCCTCGATGGCGGTACTGCGTGAAATCGGCGTCGAAACCGGTGGTTCTAACGTGCAGTTCTCGGTGAACCCGAAAACTGGCCGTCTGATTGTTATCGAAATGAACCCGCGCGTGTCCCGCTCCTCCGCGCTGGCCTCTAAAGCGACCGGCTTCCCGATTGCGAAGGTGGCGGCGAAACTGGCGGTCGGTTACACCCTTGACGAGCTGATGAACGATATCACCGGGGGCCGCACGCCTGCGTCCTTCGAACCGTCTATCGACTACGTTGTGACCAAAATTCCACGCTTCAACTTCGAGAAATTTGCTGGCGCGAACGACCGTCTGACCACCCAGATGAAATCTGTGGGTGAAGTGATGGCGATTGGCCGCACGCAGCAGGAATCCCTGCAGAAAGCGCTGCGCGGCCTCGAGGTGGGCGCGACCGGCTTCGATCCTAAAGTGAGCCTGGACGACCCGGAAGCGCTGACCAAAATCCGCCGCGAGCTGAAAGACGCGGGCGCAGAGCGTATCTGGTATATCGCCGACGCCTTCCGCGCAGGCTTATCCGTGGACGGCGTGTTCAACCTGACCAACATCGACCGCTGGTTCCTGGTGCAAATTGAAGAGCTGGTGCGTCTGGAAGAGAAAGTGGCGGAGCTGGGCATCAATGGCCTGGACGCTGACTTCCTGCGCATGCTGAAGCGCAAAGGCTTTGCCGACGCGCGTCTGGCAAAACTGGCCGGCGTGCGTGAAGCAGAAATCCGCAAGCTGCGCGACCAGTATGACCTGCACCCGGTCTACAAGCGTGTTGATACCTGTGCGGCAGAGTTCGCGACCGATACGGCTTACATGTACTCCACGTATGAAGACGAGTGTGAAGCGAATCCGTCCGTTGACCGCGACAAAATCATGGTACTGGGCGGTGGCCCAAACCGTATCGGCCAGGGCATCGAGTTTGACTACTGCTGCGTACACGCCTCTCTGGCGCTGCGCGAAGACGGTTACGAGACCATCATGGTCAACTGTAACCCGGAAACGGTCTCTACCGACTATGACACCTCTGACCGTCTCTACTTCGAACCGGTAACTCTGGAAGACGTGCTGGAAATCGTGCGCATCGAGAAGCCAAAAGGCGTGATCGTGCAGTACGGCGGCCAGACGCCGCTGAAACTGGCGCGCGCGCTGGAAGCCGCAGGTGTGCCGGTTATCGGTACCAGCCCGGATGCCATTGACCGTGCAGAAGACCGCGAGCGTTTCCAGCAGGCGGTTGACCGTCTGAAGCTGAAACAGCCGGCAAACGCCACCGTGACTGCGATTGAACAAGCGGTTGAGAAGGCGAAAGAGATTGGCTACCCGCTGGTGGTGCGTCCTTCTTACGTGCTGGGCGGCCGCGCGATGGAAATCGTCTACGACGAAGCCGACCTGCGTCGTTACTTCCAGACGGCAGTCAGCGTGTCCAACGATGCGCCGGTGCTGCTGGATCGCTTCCTCGACGATGCGGTTGAAGTGGATGTGGATGCTATCTGCGACGGCGAAATGGTGCTGATTGGCGGCATCATGGAGCACATCGAGCAGGCGGGCGTGCACTCAGGCGACTCCGCCTGTTCTCTGCCAGCGTACACCCTGAGCCAGGAAATTCAGGACGTGATGCGTCAGCAGGTGCAGAAACTGGCCTTCGAACTGCAGGTTCGCGGCCTGATGAACGTCCAGTTCGCCGTGAAAGACAACGAAGTCTACCTGATTGAAGTGAACCCGCGTGCGGCACGTACCGTACCGTTCGTCTCTAAAGCGACCGGTATTCCGCTGGCAAAAGTGGCGGCGCGCGTGATGGCCGGCCAGACGCTGGCTCAGCAGGGCGTCACAAAAGAGATTATCCCGCCGTACTACTCGGTGAAAGAGGTGGTGCTGCCGTTCAACAAATTCCCGGGCGTTGACCCGCTCTTAGGGCCAGAGATGCGCTCTACCGGGGAAGTGATGGGCGTGGGCCGCACCTTCGCAGAAGCGTTTGCTAAAGCGCAACTGGGTAGCAACTCCACCATGAAGAAATCTGGCCGTGCGCTGCTCTCTGTTCGCGAAGGCGATAAAGAGCGCGTGGTTGACCTTGCTGCCAAGCTACTGAAACAGGGCTTCGAGCTGGATGCAACCCACGGTACGGCGATTGTGCTGGGTGAAGCGGGAATCAACCCGCGTCTGGTGAACAAGGTGCATGAAGGTCGTCCGCACATTCAGGATCGCATTAAGAATGGCGAATACACCTATATCATCAACACCACTGCGGGCCGCCAGGCGATTGAAGACTCCAAGCTGATTCGCCGCAGCGCGCTGCAGTACAAAGTGCATTACGACACCACCCTGAACGGCGGTTTCGCAACAGCCATGGCGCTGAACGCGGATGCCACCGAGAAGGTGATTTCGGTCCAGGAAATGCACGCCCAGATTAACAAGTAAGACAAATTGCCCGGTACCGTTCGGTTACCGGGCATTCTTCCCCTCTTCAGAACCTTCTGGTTTTCCATCCGCATTCAGTCAGTTAGCCTAAAATGGTTAGGTCGATAATGAAATTCAACTGAGAGCAGGGGAAAACACCATGCAAAATAAACTACTGATCGCTTCCGTTCTGGCTGCCACTGCAATGTTCACCGTAGCGGGGTGTTCATCTAATCAGGCGGTAAAAACCACCGATGGCCGCACCATCATTACGGACGGCAAACCGCAGGTGGATGACGATACCGGTCTGGTGTCGTATAAAAACGCGGAAACGGGTCAAACCGAGCAGATTAACCGTGACCAGGTTAAATCCATGGGTGAACTGGATAATTAAAAAAAGCAGTGGCATCTGCCACTGCTTTTTTGCTTGATGCGGATGGATTACCAGCGGTGGTTTAACAAAATATGACCGCCGTAAGCGGCATAGTTGTTTTCACCCCATTCGCCGCTGGCGCGAAGTGAAATTGTCGTGGTCTCGTTAAGATTGCCGGTAATACCCAGCTCTACCTGACCACGATCCTCCGGCGTATCATTACTTACGGTTTCGTCGTTGAAGGCCAGATCGTTTTGACCTGCACCCTTCAGCCAGTTTACCGCAACGTAGGGCTGCCAGGCCGTGACGTCCTTTTGCTGGAAATAGCTGGATTTCACACCCAGACGACCGAAGACGCTGTCGTTATCCAGAGTCGTCACCCGGACGCCATCACGGTCCGTATGATTTTCCTGATCAAGATAGCTGTAGATCACCTGCGCCTGAGGCTCGATCTTCCAGGTACGCTCGTTTTCAGATGGGATAACCCACGCATGGCCGACTTCAACAGACGCGGCAAAACCTTCGCTGTTGTAATCTTCATCGTTGCGGTTGCTGGTCACTTTGTTGTTGTACCAGCTGTAAGCGGCCCAGGTATCAATGTAGCTGCCCAGGCGTAATTTCTGATCTTCCTGCCAGGTGGCGTAGAGCCCAACGTTGAAGCCATCGACTTTACCCTGTGCGTCACGCACGTTGTGTTTCGCATCTGAGTGGGTCTTCGCCTGGCCTGCACCGAACATGCCACCGGCACGCAGGATACCGCTGTCCATTGGCTTGCTGAGGAAATCGCTGCCGACTTGCAGAACGGTGGTCGTGGTGTCGTAGCTGACTTTGTCACCGCCTGCATCATTTTCATGGTAACGACCTTTAACATACATCCAGGTATTCAGATCGTCTTCGTTACGGAAAGTGAGCTGATCGCGATCGTCACGTTTGTGCAGGAACATACTCTGAGCAGCCAGATAGTTGCCTAAATACGCGCCCACTTCAGGTGCCATCACTTCTGGTGCTGGGGTATTGCCGCCGCCGTTATCGCTATTATCACCACCGTCGCCGTTATCATTGCCGCCGCTGTTGCCGCCATCATCGGTATTGCTGCCATTGTCACTGTTACCGCCATTATCAGTGTTACCGCCATCGTCGGTATTGCCACCGTTGTCGGTATTATCTCCGTCATCGGTATCATCTGTCGGATCGACAGGTGGCGTGGCCTTCGATTCCAGGTACCAGTTCCCGTCACTATGCTGGTAAAGAGAGTATTCGTATGCGCCTGCCACAACCGGTTTGGCCAGCGTCAGCTGTGCTTCAGAGCTGCCGGCGACGCTGACAATCTCCATGCCGTTAACGGTCTGTGCGCCAAGTCCACCCATGTTGCTGACGGTCACGCCGGACTGGCCAAAACTGCTGCCGGTTATTGTGAGATGATCGGTAGGTGCCGTGTCAGTACCCAGCTCGCTGTTTAACACAATCTGGCTACCTTCTGCGCCGGTATAGTCGCCATTGATGGTAAAGTCATTACCCACGCTGTGGTCGGCTGCACTGAGCAAAAGCGTACCGCTGTTGGTCACGTTGCCGTTAATGGTATCAATGCCGGCGTCTCTGAGGGTTGCATTACCCTCAATTGCATTCCACGCTGCCAGCGTACCGCCGCTGAGAATAGTGATGTTGTTGTAGACGGTTCCTGCGGTGGCAAACTTTGCCCCGTTCTGCACGGTGAGAGTGGCATTGCTGTTTTCAACACCTAACGTTGCGCCTGCCGCTACCAGCGTTGTGCCGTTTCGCAGGGTCGTATCGCCGGTATAGCTGTTGTTGCCGGTAAGCGTCAGCGTATTCGCATCAACTTTCTCTACGTTTCCGCTGCCGGTCATGTCGGTAGAAAACGTGAAATTGCCTCCCTGGTTAAAGATAACCGTACCATTGTTGGTTAGCCCGCCGCTGAGGTTTGCCATACCTTCGCCATTGCCCAGCTGTAGCGTGGCTTCATTCGCCACCAGCGTATTGCCAGCATTGGAAACGGTACCCGCCAGGGTCAGGTTGCCGCTATTCACCTGCAGTGAATCACCGGCACCAATGATGTCGACGTTACCCGTCAGCGTCCAGTCTTCACCGTTCATTTTGACAGAGGCGAAACCCTCGCCTTCGTTCAGCCCGATAAAATTGCTGTCTTCTGTACCGGTGCCTACCAGGGTCAGGGTGTTACCTTTCGAGACTGTCGAAATAACGTCACCTGATAATGATGAGCCAGTATTAAGCACCAGGGTGTTATTTTTATCGCTGGCAAAAAATACTGCCGCATTTCCACCCCCGAGCGAACCGCTATTCGTAATATCAACTTTAGCGTTACCTGAGACATAAATACCGTTCTGCGTGCCTTCAATAACACCACTATTTAAGACTTTTGTATTGCCACTACTTAAAGCAATACCATCACCGTCAATACCCGTGATTTTGCCATCATTGTTGATGCCTAACCCTGTCTCGGCGCTCAAACCCGTTTTGCCTTTAATCAATCCTGATTCGGTATTAGTGATATTGATAGCAGATGATGACTCACTAATGAAAATACCTTTTTCAGCACCCGTTATATTTCCACTATTATTGAAGTCACCCAGTAAAGACTCCACATTTACTGCGTTTGCGCTAGTAGAAGAAATTGTTGCACCGACTTCATTTTCAACAACAACACGCTGGGCGCCGGTGTTAATATCAAGACCGTTGGCCGCTCCAGATATATTACCTTTATTTGTTACTGATGTGACATCAATACCTGATACGGATACGGCTGCTTTATTGCTTGAGGAAGAAATCGTTACATCTTTATTGATAACATATTCGGTATCAGCGGAAAAATCTTGTGGGACGGAAGTAGACTGTTCAATAATTCCTGCTGAGGTTATTGCTGGTGTGAATGCCAATATGGCGGGGAACAGTCTTCCGAGCATTCTGGTTGTTCTGTTAAGTTCAATGCGTATATTACTCATGCACACATCCATTTGAATGAAAAGTTCGTGAAATGTTCAGGTTAATAATTGCGTATACATTTCTGAAGAGCGGTTATCGCAAAACCATCTAAAATTATTATTTTTTCAATAGGTTATGTATACTTTGTTTTATTAAAAAGTCGTTTTAAGAATGCTTAATATTTCAGTGTGGTAAATGTAAAATTGGTTAGATATTTTTGGTGGCTATGGATTCTTGTTTGTTCAAAGACGCACATATATGAACAACATTGATGGTTAAAGAAGCAGTTACGCTACTTGCGATTTGCCGGCACCAGGCAATGGGAGACTTTCAGTGAGCGAGTTAAATGTCTACACTCACTGCTACCAGAGAGAACGGAACCGTAAAGACAGGCTAACTGATGATTCTGATAATTTATGCGCATCCCTATCCGCATCACTCCCATGCGAATAAGCGCATGCTTGAACAGGTAAGGACACTCGACAACGTAGAGATACGTTCCCTCTATCAACTTTATCCTGATTTTAACATCGACATCGCCGCTGAACAGGAGGCGCTCACTCGCGCCGATCTGATTATCTGGCAACACCCGATGCAGTGGTACAGCACACCTCCGCTCCTCAAATTGTGGATCGACAAAGTCTTTTCCCACGGCTGGGCGTATGGTCACAACGGGCATGCGCTGAAGGGAAAAAGCCTGATGTGGGCTGTGACCACCGGTGGTGGAGAAAGCCACTTCGATATTGGCTCTTTCCCGGGTTTTGAGGTGCTGGCACAACCGCTTCAGGCGACAGCACTCTACTGTGGTCTTACCTGGCTTCCTCCATTTGCTATGCACTGCACATTTGTTTGTGACGATGAGACGTTGCAGGCGCAGGCTCGTCATTATAAACAACGCTTACTTGAGTGGCAGGAGACGCACAATGGATAGCCATACGCTGATACAGGCGCTGATTTACCTTGGCGCGGCGGCGCTGATTGTGCCCGTGGCGGTTCGCCTGGGGTTGGGCTCTGTGCTGGGCTACCTGATCGCCGGGTGTGTTATCGGACCCTGGGGATTCCGCCTGGTCACCGACGCGGAGGCGATCCTGCATTTCGCCGAAATTGGTGTCGTGCTGATGCTGTTTGTCATTGGTCTGGAACTTGACCCGCAGCGGTTGTGGAAGCTGCGCGCCTCAGTGTTTGGCGGCGGGGCGCTACAAATGGCAGCCTGTGGTCTACTGTTGGGCGGCTTCTGTATTCTGCTGGGAATGGACTGGAAAGTGGCAGAGCTTATTGGCATGACGCTGGCACTCTCTTCGACGGCGATTGCCATGCAGGCAATGAACGAGCGAAACCTGACCGTTTCACAGATGGGGCGCAGTGCGTTTTCGGTGCTGCTGTTTCAGGATATCGCGGCCATTCCGCTGGTGGCGATGATCCCGCTGCTGGCCGCAAGTGGGGCCTCCACCACGCTCGGCGCTTTTGCCCTCTCTGCGTTGAAAGTGGTCGGTGCGCTGGCACTGGTTGTCCTGCTTGGCCGGTATGTAACACGTCCGCTGCTTCGATTCGTCGCCCGCTCGGGGCTGCGGGAAGTGTTCAGTGCCGTGGCGCTATTCCTGGTGTTTGGTTTTGGTCTGCTGCTGGAGGAAGCCGGGCTGTCGATGGCGATGGGAGCCTTCCTCGCGGGCGTTCTGCTCGCCAGCTCAGAGTACCGACACGCGCTTGAAAGTGATATCGAGCCATTTAAAGGACTGCTACTGGGGCTGTTTTTCATCGGGGTCGGGATGTCTATCGACTTTGGCACGCTGGTCACGCATCCACTGCGGATCCTCATCCTGCTGGTCGGTTTCCTGGTCATCAAAATGGTGATGCTGTGGCTGATCGCCCGTCCGCTGAACGAGCCTGGCAGACAGCGTCTTTGGTTCGCCGTGCTACTCGGACAGGGAAGCGAATTCGCGTTTGTGGTCTTCGGCGCGGCGCAAATGGCCAATGTGCTCGATCCCGAGTGGGCGAAAGCGCTGACGCTGGCGGTCGCGCTGTCGATGGCGGCAACGCCGATCCTGCTGGTGCTGCTGACGCGTCTGGAAAAAACCGGCAGCGAACAGGAACGCGAAGCCGATGAGATCGATGAGGAACAGCCGCGGGTCATCATCGCCGGATTCGGTCGCTTTGGGCAGATCACCGGTCGTTTACTGCTCTCAAGCGGGGTAAAAATGGTCATCCTCGATCACGATCCGGACCATGTGGATACCCTGCGTAAGTTCGATATGAAAGTCTTCTACGGCGATGCAACGCGTGTCGATCTGCTGGAATCAGCCGGCGCAGCGAAAGCGGAAGTCCTCATCAACGCGATTGACGATCCCCAGACCACTATGCAACTGGTTGAGCTGGTGAAGGAGCATTTCCCGAACCTGACCATTATCTCCCGCGCGCGCGATGTGGATCACTATATCCAGCTGCGACAGGCGGGGGTGGACGCACCCGAGCGTGAAACCTTCGAAGGGGCGCTTAAGTCTGGCCGCATGGCGCTGGAAAGTCTGGGCCTGGGCGCGTATGAAGCGCGCGAGCGTGCGGACCTGTTCCGTCGCTTCAATACCGATATGGTGGAAGAGATGGTGGCGATGGCGGGCAGTACGGCCACAGAGCGTGCGGCGGTGTTTAAACGCACCAGTGCGATGCTGACAGAGATCATTAATGAGGATCGTAATCATCTGTCGCTGGTGCAGCGTCATGGCTGGCAGGGAACGGAGGAGGGCAAGCATACCGGCGATCCGGCGGACGAACCGGAGAGTAAACCTTCCGCGTGAAGTGGAGTTGCCAGCAATATTAAAAAATTTCTCTCTCTTTACCATGCCGCCAGTCGACGAAAGATTAAGCTTTCCGTATAGTGGCGGCAATTTTTTGCATCCGGGAAATTTTCAATGATCAGTCTGATTGCAGCGCTGGCGGTGGACCGTGTTATCGGTATGGAAAATGCCATGCCGTGGAACCTGCCTGCCGATCTCGCATGGTTTAAACGTACGACGTTAAACAAGCCGGTAGTGATGGGCCGCCTGACCTGGGAGTCGATTGGTCGTCCATTGCCGGGCCGTAAGAATATCGTGATCAGTAGCCAGCCAGGCACTGACGATCGCGTCGAATGGGTGAAATCCGTGGACGAGGCGATTGCCGCGTGCGGTAACGCCGAAGAGATCATGGTGATTGGTGGTGGGCGTGTGTATGAGCAGTTCCTGCCAAAAGCGCAAAAGCTCTATCTGACGCATATTGATGCGGAAGTGGAAGGCGATACCCATTTCCCGGACTACGATCCGGACGAGTGGGAATCGGTATTCAGCGAATTTCACGACGCGGATGCGCAGAACTCACACAGCTACTGCTTCGAGATTCTGGAACGTCGCTAGTTGATAGACCCTCTCCCGGCCGGGAGAGGGAATTCACTCTCAGGAGGCGACTGCCTCGCCTTCCCCCAGATCCAACTGTCGGTTGGACGGCTGCACGAAGTACGTTTTATCTTCCCAGCGTAAGCAGGTTAAATCCCCGCCCCAGCAACAACCGGTATCAAGACCGTAGATCCCGTCTGGCGTGCCTTTCCCTTCTAGCGCGGCCCAGTGGCCAAACACCACGCTGTACTCACTGGTGACCGGCCCGGGAATCGCAAACCACGGTTTAAGCGGTGCAGGTGCGCTTTCCGGCGTCTCTTTGGAATACATATCCAGTTGCCCGTTCGGGAAGCAGAAACGCATCCGTGTGAACGCGTTCGTGATAAAACGCAGGCGCGCCAGACCGCTCAGATCTTCACTCCAGTGATTTGGCATGTCGCCGTACATGGCATCAAGGAAGAAGGGATAGGAATCGCTCGCCAGCACGGCTTCTACGTCACGCGCGCAGGTTTTGGCCGTCTCAAGATCCCACTGTGGGGTGATCCCGGCGTGTGCCATGACCAGTTTTTTCTCTTCATCGATCTGCAACAGGGGCTGACGACGCAGCCAGTTGATCAGTTCGTCGGCGTCTGGCGCCTCCAGCAGCGGGGTGAGACGATCTTTCGGCTTATTGCGGCTGATGCCGGCAAAGACGGCGAGCAGATGCAAATCATGGTTGCCCAGCACCATGCGAACGCTGTCGCCCAGCGATTTTACGAAGCGTAAAACCTCCAGGGAGCCTGGCCCACGCGCCACTAAATCGCCCGTCAGCCAGAGAATATCCCGTCCTGGCGTAAAGTCGACCTGTTTTAATAATGCGATCAGTTCATCGTAGCAACCGTGAACGTCGCCAATCAGATATGTAGACATTAGATTAATGAATGAGTGTTGTAACGGCGAGACGGAACACAGGAATAGCAACGCGGAACACATTGCCATCGACGTCGACCATTTCATAATGGCCTTGCATGGTACCCAGCGGTGTTTCAATTACTGCACCGCTGGTGTACTGATACTCTTCGCCAGGGGCGATGTGGGGCTGTTCACCAACCACACCTTCACCCTGAACTTCGATTTCACGGCCATTGCCGTTAGTGATAAGCCAGTAACGCCCGAGCAGTTGCACAGGCATCCGCCCCAGGTTGCGAATGGTCACGGTGTAGGCGAAAACAAAACGTTCTTCATCGGGTGAGGACTGCGACTCAACGTAAACGCTTTGTACCTGGACACAGACGCGGGGCGAATCAATCATGGCTTAACTCTCCTTCGGCGGCGCATTTTCGCTAATGTAATTAGCCAGTTTACAGTACTGCTCAACAGAGATGTTTTCTGCTCGCATTGCCGGGTCAATGCCCAGCTCGGCCAGCACGTCAACGGTGAACAGATTGCCGAGGCTATTACGGATCGTTTTACGGCGCTGGTTAAAGGCTTCTGTGGTGATGCGGCTCAGTACGCGCAGGTCTTTGACCGGGTATGGCATCGTTTTATGCGGCACAAGGCGCACAACCGCAGAGTCGACTTTTGGCGGCGGCGTGAAGGCAGACGGCGGCACTTCGAGTACCGGGATCACATTGCAGAAATATTGTGCCATCACGCTTAAACGACCATACGCTTTACTGTTCGGCCCTGCAACCAGACGGTTTACCACCTCTTTTTGCAACATGAAGTGCATGTCGGCAATGGCATCAGTATAGCTAAAGAGATGGAACATCAGCGGCGTGGAGATGTTATAGGGCAGGTTACCGAATACGCGCAGCGGCTGACCCATTTTTTCCGACAGCTCGCCAAAATTCATGGTCATGGCATCTTGCTGATAAATCGTCAGCTTCGGCCCAAGGAACGGGTGCGTTTGCAGACGAGCAGCGAGATCGCGGTCGAGTTCGATAACGGTCAGTTCGTCCAGACGTTCGCCGACGGGTTCAGTCAGTGCAGCCAGACCGGGGCCGATTTCAACCATCGCCTGGCCTTTTTGCGGATTAATGGCCGAGACAATACTGTCGATCACGAACTGATCGTTGAGGAAGTTTTGCCCGAAGCGTTTACGGGCTAAGTGGCCCTGATGGACTCGATTAGTCATTGAGTATTAACAATCATTTTGATGGCGAGATTAAGCGCCGTAATAAAACTGCCGACATCCGCTTTTCCCTGACCTGCCAGATCCAGCGCAGTACCGTGGTCAACGGACGTTCGAATAAAAGGTAAACCGAGGGTGATATTCACACCGCGGCCAAAGCCCTGGTATTTTAGCACGGGCAGGCCCTGATCGTGGTACATCGCAAGCACGGCATCGGCATTATCCAGGTATTTGGGCTGGAAAAGGGTATCGGCAGGCAATGGCCCGATCAGGTTCATCCCTTTTGCCCGCATTTCATTCAGCACCGGAATGATGGTGTCGATCTCTTCAGTCCCCATATGCCCGCCTTCACCGGCGTGTGGGTTCAGGCCACAGACCAGAACGTGCGGCTGTTTAATGCCGAATTTAGTCTGCAGATCGTGATGCAGTATCCCGATGATCTCCCGCAGCAGTTCAGGGGTGATGGCGTCAGGAATGGCCTTAATCGGCAGATGGGTTGTTACCAGAGCCACCCGCATCGCTTCCGTCGCCAGCATCATCACCACTTTCGGGCTGTGCGATCGCTCTTCAAAAAACTCGGTATGTCCGGTGAACGGAATACCGGCTTCGTTAATCACCCCTTTATGCACGGGGCCCGTAATCAGGGCAGCAAATTCCCCTTTTATGCAACCATCGCAGGCGCGCGCCAGGGTTTCGACAACATAGTGGCCGTTTTCAGTGCTGAGCTGACCCGGAATAACAGGAGTACGAAGGGGGACGGGAAGAAGCGTGAGCGTTCCGGCTTGCTGCGGTGCGGGCTGCTGACCTTCAACGTAAGGGATAAGCGTTAAAGGCAGACCGAGCAGTGAAGCCCGGTCTTGTAACAGTGTTGCATCAGCACAGACGACCAGTTCCACCGGCCAGCTACGTTGGGCAAGCTGGACCACGAGGTCAGGCCCAATCCCGGCGGGTTCGCCGGGGGTGATCACAACACGATGCTGTTTCATTAGTTGCTCAGAACTTTCACGTAAGCGCTGGCGCGTTGTTCCTGCATCCAGGTTGCCGCTTCTTCAGAAAACTTACGGTTGAACAGCATACGATAGGCTCTGTCTTTCTGCGCTGCGTCGGTTTTATCAACGTTGCGGGTATCCAGCAGTTCGATCAGATGCCAGCCAAAGGAGGAATGTACCGGCGCACTCATCTGGCCCTTGTTCAGCTTCATCAGCGCATCGCGGAATGCCGGATCGTAGATATCCGCAGCCGCCCAGCCCAGGTCGCCGCCCTGGTTAGCAGAGCCAGGATCCTGAGAGAACTCTTTTGCGGCATTCGCAAACGACGTTTTTCCGCTCTTAATGTCCGCAGCAATCTGTTGCAGCTTCGCACGCGCCTGATCGTCCGTCATGATCGGTGACGGTTTCAGCAGAATGTGGCGAGCATGAACTTCGGTGACGGAGATGTTCTGGCTCTGACCACGCAGGTCGTTGACTTTCAGGATGTGGAAGCCAACACCTGAACGGATTGGACCCACGATGTCGCCTTTTTTCGCCGTGCTCAGCGCCTGGGCAAAGATGGATGGCAGTTCCTGAATACGTCCCCAGCCCATCTGGCCGCCTTTCAGCGCCTGTTGGTCTGCAGAGTAGGTAATGGCCAGCTTGCCAAAGTCACTACCGTTACGTGCCTGCTCAACGATAGCGCGCGCCTGGCTTTCCGCTTCTGCGGCCTGGTCAGACGTTGGGTTCTCTGGCAGCGGGATCAGAATATGGCTCAGGTTCAGCTCGGTGCTGGCATCGTTCTGGTTGCCCACCTGTTTTGCCAGCGCGTCGACTTCCTGCGGCAGGATGGTGACGCGGCGACGAACTTCATTGTTACGCACTTCTGAGATCAGCATCTCTTTACGGATCTGATTACGGTAGGTTGAATAACTGATGCCATCATAGGCCAGACGACTACGCATCTGATCCAGGGTCATATTGTTCTGCTTAGCGATGTTAGCGATCGCCTGATCGAGCTGCTCGTCAGTGATCTTCACGCCCATTTTCTGACCCATTTGCAGGACAATCTGATCCATGATCAGACGTTCCAGGATCTGATGGCGCAGCGTTGCGTCATCCGGAAGTTGCTGACCCGCCTGGCCCGAATTGAGCTTCACAGATTTCATCAAACCGTCAACGTCACTTTCGAGCACGACACCGTTGTTAACCACAGCGGCGACCTTATCAACAACCTGGGGGGCCGCGAAGCTGGTATTCGCAACCATAGCGACACCGAGCAGCAGCGTTTTCCAGTTCTTCATACTTTTTCCATTTCAATTAACCGCAAAGCGGATTACGTTGCAAAACAAGCACATTACAAGGAACTGCGGTACGGCAGAATGTTCGAGCGCAGCATCTGCTGCGTGCCCAGGCCGTAGTTGGAGCTCAGGCCGCGCAATTCGACATTAAAGCCAATCACGTTATCGTATTTGCTCTGATTGTTTTGAGTATCCCAGCCGTTAAGCTTGCGTTCGTAGCCGACACGCAGCGCGTAACAGCAGGAGTTATATTGCAGACCAACCATCTGGTCAGCAGGCTTGTTGGCGTTAGTGTCAAAGTAGTAAGCGCCCACAATTGACCAGCGGTCAGCGATTGGCCAACTGGCTGCGCCACCCACCTGCGAAATCCCGTCTTTATACTGTTCACTGGTGGCGTAGTTCGGCAATGTTGCCTGAATATATTCCGGGCTGGCGTAACGATAGGTCAACTGCACCATACGATCTTCATCGCGACGGTACTCGACGGCTGCACTGCTGGTCGCAATATTGTCGAGACGCGTATCGTACTGCAGACCCCCGCGTAAGCCCCAGCGATCGGTCATGCGCCAGTAGGTATCGCCCGCCCACACCAGCGAACCTGTTTTGTTGTCTTTCTCCCAGTTGATATTGTCATCACCGGTACGAGACTCGGTGAAATAGTAGATTTGACCAACAGAAACGTTAAAACGTTCAACGGCAGATTCATCATAAACGCGCGTTGTGACGCCGGTCGTTAACTGGTTCGCGGAAGCAATACGGTCGAGACCGCCGTAGGTACGGTCACGGAACAGGCCGCTGTAGTCAGACTGCAGGAAAGCGGAATCATAGTTTTGGATTTTGCTCTGATCGCGATAAGGCACGTACAAATACTGCATACGTGGCTCAAGCGTCTGCGTATACCCATCCGCCAGCAGACCCATATCGCGCTCGAAGATCAGCTTACCGTCCATTTTGAATTGTGGAAGAACGCGGTTCACGGATTCGTCAAGGTCGGTGCCATAACGGTTGTTATACCAGTCCACATTTTTCTGCTGGTAATGGGTCGCCATCAGCTTGGCTTCGGTATTCAGACTCGACCAGTTGTTCGACAGCGGTAAATTGATCGTCGGTTCTAAATGAACACGCGTGGCTTCCGGCATGTCCGAGTTGGTATTGACGAAATGCACTGCCTGAGCGTAGACGCGCGTATCGAATGGACCAACATCGTTCTGATACCAGTTCACATCCAGCTGCGGTTCTGCACCGTAAGTGCTTCGCGTCTGGCTATCAAACACCTGGAACTGCTTCGTCGACACCGTAGCGTTGAAGTTCTGAATGGCATAGCCAACGCTGAACTTCTGCGTGGCGTAACCATCGGTACTGGAACCGTATTTGGAATCGAAGTCGTTGAAATAGTAAGGATCGCTGACTTTGGTGTAGTCGACGTTAAAACGCCAGACCTGGTCCATGACGCCAGCGTGACGCCAGAAGTACATCCAACGGTGTTTATCACCTTCTGTTGGGTGCTCATCCTGGAAGACCTTATCTGATGGCAGATAATCCAGTTCCATCAAACCGGTACCCGCCTGGGTCAGATAGCGGAACTCGTTTTCCCACATGACGTTGCCGCGCTTGTGGATATAGTGCGGCGTGATCGTGGCGTCCATGTTGGGCGCGATGTTCCAGTAATACGGCAGATAGAACTCAAAATAGTTCGAGGTGCTGTATTTGGCATTTGGGATCAGGAAACCTGAACGACGTTTGTCGCCCACGGGAAGCTGCAGGTACGGGCTATAGAAAACCGGTACCGGGCCGAGTTTAAATCGGGCGTTCCAGATTTCTGCGACCTGCTCTTCACGGTCGTGAATTACCTCACTTCCAACCACGCTCCAGGTATTCGAACCCGGCAGACAGGAGGTGAAGGAACCGTTTTCCAGAATCGTATAGCGGTTTTCACCGCGCTGTTTCATCAGATCTGCTTTACCACGCCCCTGACGACCCACCATCTGGTAATCACCTTCCCAGACGTTCGTATCTTTGGTGTTCAGGTTTGACCATGCTTTCGGACCTTTCAGGATGACCTGATTGTCGTCATAGTGCACATTACCCAGCGCATCCACCGTTCGTACCGGTTCGGCCGCACCTTCCGGCTGCTTCTGGTGCAACTGCACTTCATCTGCCTGCAGGCGGCTATTGCCCTGATTTATATCCACACTGCCCGTAAACGTGGCATTGTCAGGATAGGTTCCTTTAGAACTGTCGGCAGTAATGGTTACCGGCAAGCTATTTGTATCGCCACTCACCAGTGGGCGATTATAACTTGGGACGCCAAGCATACACTGCGAGGCAAGATCGGCCGCCAGCCCCTGTTGACTGTACAGGGCGGTGCCAATCATTGTGGCCAGGAGGGTGGGGATACGTTTTTTCATACGTTATATTTTAGTGTTCCGTCATCAGTTGCTACGGCTTACAAACGCTCAGAGACTATCTTACTCATCAGCGCAGTACCAGCGTTAATCCTGCCCGTTTGCGTGCCAGAGTGTTAGGCTCGCTATCGAATGACGAGTATGATAATGCAAATTATAGGCGATGTCCCTCAATTGACCGTGGCTCGACCACTGTAATGATGGCGTTGCGTCGACAAGGGACATGACTATCCGGGGAGTATATGCAGTATTGGGGTAAAATCATCGGCGTTGCGTTCGCCATCATCATGGGTGCCGGGTTTTGGGGCATCGTACTTGGCCTGATTATTGGCCATATGTTCGATAAGGCACGCAGCCGCAAAATGGCGTGGTTCGCCAACCAGCGCGAGCGTCAGTCCCTCTTTTTCTCCACCACCTTTGAGGTGATGGGGCACTTAACCAAATCAAAAGGGCGGGTGACGGAAGCCGATATTCAGATTGCCAGCGTATTTATGGACCGCATGAATCTGCACGGGGAATCTCGTGTGGCGGCGCAAAATGCGTTTCGCATCGGTAAATCGGATAACTATCCGCTGCGCGAAAAAATGCGTCAGTTCCGCAGTATCTGTTTCGGCCGTTTTGATTTAATTCGGATGTTTCTGGAGATCCAGATTCAGGCGGCGTTTGCCGACGGGTCTCTTCATCCTAATGAACGCGATGTGTTATACGTGATTGCCGAAGAGCTGGGGATCTCCCGCATGCAGTTCGACCAGTTCCTGCGCATGATGCAGGGCGGCGCACACTTTGGTGGCGGCTATCAACAGCATCAATCCTCTGGCGGCGGCTGGCAGCAGGCGCAGCGTGGCCCGACGCTGGAAGACGCCTGTAACGTGCTTGGCGTGAAACCTTCGGATGATGCGACAACCATCAAGCGCGCCTATCGTAAGCTGATGAGTGAACATCACCCGGATAAACTGGTCGCGAAGGGTTTACCGCCAGAGATGATGGAGATGGCTAAGCAAAAAGCGCAGGAAATCCAGAAAGCGTACGAGCTGATAAAAGAGCAGAAAAATTTCAAATAAAAAATGGCCCGACACAGTCGGGCCATTTTTTTTAGAAGTCCACCGGGGCTTTAAACGTCATTGCGTTGCCAAACGCCGGGTGGGTGATGGTGAGCGTCTGGGCATGAAGCTGCAGACGCGGCGCTGAAGCCAGCGCCTCCGGTGGGGCGTAAAAACGGTCTCCCAGAATCGGATGCCCCAGTGCGAGCATATGCACACGCAACTGATGTGAACGACCGGTAATGGGCTTTAGCAGCACGTGCGCGGTGTTATCCGGCGCGTACTCCAGCACTTCATACTCGGTTTGCGCGGCCTTGCCGGTCTCATAGCACACTTTCTGCTTTGGCCGGTTTGGCCAGTCGCAAATCAGCGGCAGATCCACCAGCCCTTCCGCCTGCGCGGGATGGCCCCAGACGCGTGCGACATACTGCTTTTTCGGCTCACGCTCGCGGAACTGACGTTTGAGTTCACGTTCAGCCGCTTTGTTCAGCGCCACCACAATCACACCGCTGGTTGCCATGTCCAGGCGATGAACGGACTCCGCCTGGGGATAATCACGCTGAATACGTGTCATCACGCTGTCTTTGTGCTCATCCAGACGCCCCGGCACGGACAACAAGCCGCTTGGCTTGTTGACCACCATAATGTGCTCATCCTGATAAAGGATAACCAGCCACGGGTCTTGCGGCGGATTGTAAGGCTCCATCACCATCTTGTGCTCCGTTTACTGATGCGTCACAACGATAAGACGCAGGGCATCCAGACGCCAGCTTGCCTGATTCAGGCTTTCCAGCACCTGCTGACGGTTGCTCTCAATCGCGGTCAGTTCGTCATCACGGATGTTTGGGTTCACCGCTTTTAACGCTTCCAGACGAGACAACTCTGCAGACAGTTTCTCATCGGCTTCCTCGCGCGCGGCATCAATCAGCGTTCTGGCCGCTTTTTCGATCTGCGTTTCACCCAACTGCAGAATGGCATGCACGTCCTGTTGTACGGCGTTGACCAGTTTGCTGCCCGTGTGGCGGTTTACTGCGCTCAACTGGCGGTTGAAACTCTCGAATTCAACCTGTGCAGCCAGGTTGGTGCCGTTTTTATCCAGCAGCAGACGCACTGGCGTTGGCGGCAGGAAGCGGGTGAGCTGCAGCTGTTTCGGCGCTTGCGCTTCCACAACATAGATCAGCTCAACCAGCAGCGTACCAACGGGTAATGCTTTGTTTTTCAACAGGGAAATCGTGCTGCTACCCGTGTCGCCGGAAAGGATCAGGTCGAGGCCGTTACGGATCAACGGGTGTTCCCAGGTGATGAACTGCGCGTCTTCGCGAGACAGCGCCACGTCACGCTCAAAGGTGATGGTGCAACCATCCTCCGGCAGGCCCGGGAAATCCGGAACCAGCATATGATCGGATGGGGTCAGCACGATCATGTTCTCGCCGCGATCGTCCTGGTTAATCCCGACGATGTCGAACAGGTTCATGGCGAAGCTGATCAGGCTGGTGTCGTCATCCTGCTCTTCAATGCTTTCGGCAAGCGCCTGCGCTTTCTCGCCACCGTTGGAGTGGATTTCCAGCAGGCGGTCACGTCCCTGCTCCAGCTGCGCTTTCAGGGCCTCATGCTTTTCACGACAGGATTTGATCAGCTCATCAAAACCGTCCGTATTTTCCGGCGCTGCCAGGTAAGCGATCAGATCCGTATGCACCTGATCGTAAATGGTGCGTCCCGTCGGACAGGTATGTTCGAACGCGTCCAGACCTTCGTGGAACCAGCGTACCAGCACCGACTGGGCGGTTTTTTCCAGGTAAGGGACGTGGATCTGAATATCATGCGCCTGACCGATACGGTCCAGACGGCCGATACGCTGTTCCAGCAGGTCGGGGTTGAACGGCAGATCGAACATCACCAGGTTGCTGGCGAACTGGAAGTTACGCCCTTCAGAACCGATTTCAGAGCACAGCAGAACCTGTGCGCCGCTGTCTTCTTCACTGAACCAGGCCGCAGCGCGGTCGCGCTCGACAATGGACATGCCCTCGTGGAACACGGCGGCTCGAATACCTTCACGCTCGCGCAGAACCTGCTCCAGCTGCAGCGCGGTGGCCGCTTTGGCGCAGATCACCAGCACTTTCTGTGAACGATGTGCCGTTAAGTAACCCATCAGCCATTCAACACGCGGGTCGAAGTTCCACCAGGTTCCGGTATCGCCTTCAAATTCCTGATAAATCTGCTCCGGGTAGAGCATGTCGCGCGCACGTTCTTCCTGGCTTTTGCGCGCCCCCATAATGCCGGAGACTTTTATCGCCGTCTGATACTGCGTCGGCAGCGGCAGCTTGATGGTATGCAGTTCGCGTTTCGGGAAGCCCTTCACGCCGTTACGGGTGTTACGGAACAGCACGCGGCTGGTGCCGTGGCGGTCCATCAGCATATCGATCAGCTCTTTACGCGCGGATCCCGCGTTGTCGCTGTCACTGTTGGCTGCCTGCAGCAGCGGCTCAATATCCTGTTCGCCAATCAGATCGCTCAGGGTGTTGAGTTCGTCATTCGAGAGGCGTTTGCCCGCCAGCAGCATGGCGACAGCATCGGCAACCGGGCGGTAATTATTCTGTTCTTCGACAAACTGCTCAAAGTCATGGAAACGGTTTGGATCGAGCAGGCGCAGACGGGCGAAGTGGCTCTCCAGCCCCAGCTGCTCCGGCGTTGCGGTCAGCAGCAGGACGCCCGGCACGCGCTCGGCAAGCTGTTCAATCGCCATGTATTCACGGCTCGGTGCCTCTTCGCTCCAGACCAGGTGGTGCGCTTCGTCGACCACCAGCAGATCCCACTCTGCGTCGCACAGATGCTCAAGACGCTGCTTGCTGCGGCGCACGAAGTCCAGGGAGCAGATGACCAGCTGTTCGGTTTCAAACGGGTTGTCTGCGTCATGCTGGGCTTCGGCGTAGCGCTCGTCGTCAAACAGCGAGAAACGAAGGTTAAAGCGGCGCAGCATCTCAACCAGCCACTGATGTTGCAGCGTTTCCGGTACCACGATCAGCACGCGCTCGGCGGCGCCAGAAAGCAGCTGTTGATGCAGGATCATACCGGCTTCAATGGTTTTACCGAGGCCCACTTCGTCTGCCAGCAGTACGCGAGGCGCATGACGACGACCAACGTCATGGGCGATATTCAACTGATGAGGGATCAGGCTGGTGCGTTGACCACGCAGGCCGCTCCACGGCATGCGGTACTGTTCACTCTGGAATTTACGTGCGCGATAGCGCAGGGAGAAGCGATCCATACGGTCGATTTGCCCGGCAAACAGGCGATCCTGCGGCTTGCTGAAAACCAGTTTGCTGTCGAGCAGCACTTCACGCAGGATGACATTGCTCTCGTCAGTGTCGAGGCGAGTCCCAATGTAGGCGAGCAGACCATTCTCTTCTTTTACGTCTTCAACCTTTAGCTGCCAGCCGTCGTGGCTGGTCACGGTGTCACCTGGATTGAACATCACGCGGGTAACAGGGGAGTCATTGCGAGCGTACAGGCGGTTTTCACCGGTAGCAGGGAAAAGGAGGGTGACCATGCGTGCATCGACTGCAACCACGGTTCCCAATCCAAGTTCGCTTTCTGTATCGCTGATCCAGCGTTGACCAAGTGTAAAAGGCATATGTGTTCGGCTCTAATCTTTAATTGCAGGCAATAGTTCAACCACCGTCAAAAAAGACGGTCATCGAAAAATGGGTCCGGGAGTGGAAAGGGCGCTATGGTACTGGATGGCAGCGATTTCGTCACGTGTCAAAATAGGCCAAGCTGCCCTGTCACTAGTGTAGCAAAATCGTCGTCAATGAAAGGCAAAATTCCATCCGCGACGGGCTGAAGCTGGCGCGTCAGGTAGTGGTCGTAGTCCAGCGCAGAGTGTTGATAATCCACGGGCTCTGGCCCGTTTGTCGTCCAGACATACTTGATGGTGCCCCGGTTCTGATACTGCGGGGCGCGCCCCCGACGGACGTTCTCTTCATCCGCCAGACGCGCGGCGCGGACGTGCGGCGGAACGTTACGCTGATACTCGGCCAGCGGGCGGCGCAGGCGTTTGCGATACACCAGCTGGTTGTCGAGCTCGCCGGCCATCAGGCTGGCTATCGTCTCGCGGACGTAGTCCTGATAAGGCTCATTACGAAAGATCCGCAAATAGAGCGTTTGCTGGAACTGCTGCGCCAGCGGAGTCCAGTCTGTGCGCACCGTCTCCAGCCCTTTAAACACCATGCGTTGCTTTTCACCTTCCTGAATCAGTCCGGCGTAGCGTTTCTTGCTGCCCTGATCGGTTCCACGGATAGTGGGCATTAAAAAGCGGCTGAAATGGGTTTCATACTCCAGCTCTAACGCACTGGTTAACCGCTCTTTTTGCAAATGCGCTTGCCACCAGTCGTTCACGAAGGCGACCAGCTGTTTGCCAATTCGCGCGGCTTCCTCTTCGGCGTGCGCGCCCTTCAACCAGACGAAGGTGGAGTCGGTATCGCCATAGATCACTTCATAGCCCTGGGATTCGATCAGCGCCTTTGTCTGGCGCATGATCTCATGCCCGCGCATGGTGATAGACGAGGCGAGGCGCGGGTCGAAGAAGCGACAGGCGCTGGTGCCCAGCACACCGTAAAAGGCGTTCATGATAATTTTCAGCGCCTGAGAAAGCGGCTTGTTGCCGTGGCGCTTGGCCTCGTCGCGCCCGTGCCAGATCTGTCCCACGATCTCCGGCAGGCAGTGTTTCTCCCGTGAGAAACGCGCCCCCAGAAACCCGTCGGTGCTGTGCGTATCGTCCGGCTGCGCCATCCCCTCTACCAGCCCCACCGGATCAATCAAAAAGGTGCGGATAATCGAGGGGTAGAGGCTTTTGTAGTCCAGTACCAGCACGGAGTCATACAGTCCCGGCCGGGAATCCATCACGTAGCCGCCAGGGCTTGCCTGCGGCGGCACGTCCCCCAGGTTCGGTGCGACGTAGCCTGCCCGGTGCATGCGGGGAAAGTACAGATGGCTGAATGCCGCCACGGAACCGCCGTGCCGATCAGCGGCAAGACCGTTCACTGTGGCGCGTTCCAGCAGAAAAGGCATGATCTCGGTTTTGTGGAAAATCTGCGTAACCAGCTCACAATCTTTCAGGTTATAGGTGGCAAGTGCCGGTTTGTCTTCGTTGAAGCGGCGGTCGATCTCATCCATTCGGTCCCACGGATTATCGATGGATTTCCCTTCCCCCAGCAGCTCCTGCGCCACTGCCTCCAGCGAGAAGGAAGAAAAATTCCAGAATGCGGATTTCAGCGCCTCGATGCCGTCGATAATCAGGCGGCCGTTGGCCTGTGCGAAAAAAACACCGTTTTTGAAACCGTGCTCGCGCCATTCCAGTTCGCTATGACCCCGCCCAAGCATGAGCGGGATGCGGTAACGCTCGGCGTGTTTTTGCAGTACCCGCAGGTCGAACTGCACCACGTTCCAGCCGATCAGGACATCGGGATCGCGATCGGCAAACCACTGGTTCAGTTTTTCCAGCAGTTGTGGCCGACTGTTGACGTACTCCAGCCGGAAGTCCAGCGCGGAGGCATCGCCATTCGGTGGCCCGAGCATATAGACAACCCGGTCGCCGCAGCCTTCAAGACCAATACAGTACAGTTCACCGTGACGGGTGGTTTCGATGTCCAGTGAGACCCATTTCAACGGCGGACGGTAGTGCGGGTTGGGTTTCAGACGGGCATTAATCAGACCGCCGTTGTGCGCCGTGCCATCTACCCAGACAGGGGCGGTAATAAACCGCTCCATCAGAAAACGTTCCGGGGGACGAATATCGGCTTCGTACAGGGTGACGCCCGCCTCGCGCAGCAGTTTTTCATAGCGCATCAGCTGGCGATGGGCGCGACAATAGAGGCCAGAAACCGGCTGGCGATGGAAATCTTTCAGCTCAAGTGGCGTGATGCGCCAGTTGTTTTCACCGCGCAGTAGCTGCTTTGCTTTGTCGACGTGGGCTTCAGGAATAAACGCCACGGATTCCTGTGGCGGCAGGGTAACGCGCAGCGGGCCGTTGTCCGTCGCCAGCCAGAACTCCACCTCTGTTCCCTGAGGCGTATCCCGCCAGTGTCGGGTCAGTAAAAAACCTTCTTGCGCCTGCGTCACGCCATTATCCCATAAAACAAAACCAGGCCTGATTATAGCCTGGTTAGCGGTTTTATGCTGGGTTTATATACAGTTTATTGCCCGTAATAGGCTTTTGCACCGTGCTTGCGCAGGTAGTGTTTGTCCAGCAGCGTCTGTTGCATATCCGGCAACTGTGGTGCCAGTTGACGACAGAAGATGCCCATATAGGCCACCTCTTCCAGCACAATCGCGTTATGCACTGCATCTTCCGCATTTTTACCCCACGCAAACGGGCCGTGGGAATGCACCAGCACCCCGGGCATCTGTGCTGCGTCGATTCCTTGTTTTTCAAAGGTTTCGACAATCACATTGCCGGTTTCCCATTCATACTCGCCGTTGATTTCCGCATCGGTCATCAGGCGGGTGCACGGGATGGTTCCGTAAAAGTAGTCTGCGTGCGTGGTACCGGTAGCCGGGATGGACTGGCCTGCCTGCGCCCAGATAGTCGCATGACGCGAGTGGGTATGCACAATGCCGCCGATGGTCGGAAATGCCTGATATAGCAGGCGATGGGTGGGGGTATCGGAGGAGGGTTTTTTCTTCCCTTCCACCACTTCACCGGTTGCAATGCTGACCACAACCATATCGTCAGCGGTCATCACCGTATAATCCACGCCGGAAGGCTTGATGACGAACACCCCTTTTTCGCGGTCAACGGCGCTGACGTTGCCCCAGGTCAGGGTCACCAGATTATGTTTAGGCAGCGCCAGGTTGGCTTCGAGTACCTGGCGTTTGAGATCTTCTAGCATTGTTGTCTCCCGCCGGATGGCGCTTTGCTTATCCGGCCTACACAATCGTAGGCCCGATAAACGCAGTGCCACCGGGCACGTCGTACTTAACGTTTCGAACCGTAATAGACTTCATTCCAGCGCAGCGCGTCTTTAAACGCGGGCAGGCGGGTATCGTTATCGATCACGGTCAGTTCGATGTCGTGCAGTTCAGCGAACTGACGCATATCGTTGAGATCCAGCGCGTGACTGAAGACGGTATGGTGCGCGCCACCGGCGACGATCCAGGCTTCGGAGGCGGTTGGCAGATCGGGCTGCGCTTTCCACAGGGCGTTGGCGACCGGCAGTTTTGGCAGCGCGTGTGGCGTTTCAACCGCATCCACACAGTTCACCAGCAGGCGGAAACGATCGCCCAGGTCGATCAGGCTGGCGTTGATGGCCGGGCCGGTACGGGTGTTGAAGATTAAACGTGCCGGATCCGCTTTACCGCCAATGCCGAGGTGCTGCACGTCGAGGATCGGTTTCTCTTCAACGGCAATGGATGGGCACACTTCCAGCATGTGTGAACCGAGTACCAGGTCGTTGCCATTTTCGAAGTGGTAGGTGTAGTCCTCCATAAAGGAGGTGCCGCCCTGCAGACCGGTTGACATCACTTTCATGATGCGAAGCAGAGCGGCAGTTTTCCAGTCGCCTTCGCCCGCGAAGCCGTAGCCCTGCTGCATCAGACGTTGTACTGCCAGACCCGGCAGTTGTTTCAGACCATGGAGATCTTCAAATGTCGTGGTAAAGGCGTGGAAGCCACCCTGTTCCAGGAAGCGTTTCATCCCCAGTTCAATGCGCGCCGCGTCCAGCACGTTCTGGCGTTTGTCACCCTTCACCTGCGCCGCTGCGGTGAGGCGGTAGCTGCTTTCGTATTCGTCAACCAGCGCGCTCACGTCGCCATCGCCGATCTCATTGACGACCTGCACCAGGTCACCCACGGCCCAGGTGTTCACGGAAAAACCAAACTTGATCTGCGCGGCAACTTTATCACCGTCGGTGACTGCCACTTCACGCATGTTGTCGCCAAATCGCACCACTTTCAGATGGCGGGTATCCTGTTTGGAAACGGCCTGACGCATCCAGGAGCCGATGCGTTTCTGCGCATGTTGATCCTGCCAGTGTCCGGTCACTACGGCGTGCTGCTGACGCATACGGGCGCCGATGAAGCCGAACTCACGGCCGCCGTGCGCGGTCTGGTTCAGGTTCATAAAGTCCATATCAATGCTGTCCCATGGCAGGGAGGCGTTGAACTGGGTATGGAATTGCAGCAGCGGTTTGTTGAGGATTGACAGACCGTTGATCCACATTTTGGCGGGTGAGAAGGTGTGCAGCCACACTACCAGACCCGCGCATTTATCGTCGTAGTTTGCGTCACGGCAGATATGGGTGATTTCATCCGGCGTCGTGCCCAGCGGCTTCAGCACCAGTTTACATGGCAGTTTGGCTTCCGCGTTCAGCGCGTTCACGACGTGTTCCGCATGTTTCGTCACCTGTTGCAACGCTTGCGGTCCGTACAAATGCTGGCTGCCAATCACAAACCACACTTCATAATTATCAAAAATGGTCATCGTCGTGTCCTTAATGGGTCAGGGTTGCCGTCGTATCCGCGGTGTGTTTTGACGGGGCGGCGACAGGGAGATAGTGAAGTTCGGCGCTTTTTGCCCATTGCTGGTAGCGCTGATAAAGCTGTTCAAAGCGTTGCGCCTGTTGAGCACGCGGCTGAAGGGTATTTTCGACCGCGCTTGCCATATGCTGCTGTGCAGTCGGGATATCGGCGTGTACGCCCGCGGCAACGGCGGCGAAAATAGCCGCACCCAGCGCGCAGCATTGATCGGACGCGACAATCTGCAGCGGACGGTTCAGCACGTCGCAGCAGGCCTGCATGATCACCGGGTTTTTACGGGCGATACCGCCCAGCGCCATGACGTTATTGACGTCGATGCCCTGTTCGGTGAAGCACTCCATAATCGCGCGTGCGCCAAAGGCGGTAGCTGCAATCAGGCCGCCAAACAGGGCCGGGGCATCGGTCGCCAGATTGAGATCGGTTATAACGCCTTTAAGACGCTGGTTGGCAAATGGCGTACGGCGGCCGTTGAACCAGTCGAGCACCACCGGCAGGTGTTCAAGAGACGGATTTTTCGCCCACGCGGCGGTGAGCTGGGGCAGCAGCTGTTTCTTACTCTCGGCAATCTGGGTTTTCAGTTCCGGGTGCGCGGTCGCCAGCTGGTCCAGCGGCCAGCCCAGTACCCGACCAAACCAGGCGTAAATATCGCCAAACGCAGACTGCCCGGCTTCCAGACCGATAAAGTCCGGCACCACGCTGCCGTCGACTTGTCCGCAGATACCTTTCACTGCGCGGTCACCGACGCTGGCCTTATCCGCCGTCAGGATGTCGCAGGTGGAGGTGCCGATCACTTTCACCAGCGTATTGGGTTGGGCGCCAGCGCCCACCGCGCCCATATGGCAGTCAAACGCACCGCCGGAGATTGCCACGTTTTGCGGCAGGCCCAGGCGTGTTGCCCACTCTTCGCAGAGCGTGCCCACCGGAATATCCGCGGTAAAGGTGTCGGTAAAGAGCGGGTACTTCAGGCTCTTGTTGATAATCGGATCGAGTTCATCGAAGAAGGCTGCCGGTGGCAGACCGCCCCAGCTTTCATGCCATAGGGATTTATGCCCGGCGCTGCAGCGGCCGCGGCGAATATCCTGCGGGCGGGTGGTACCTGAGAGCAGGGCAGGAACCCAGTCACACAGTTCAATCCACGATGCGGCTGCCTGTGCAACCGCTGCGTCAGCGCGGGTGACATGCAGGATCTTGGCCCAGAACCATTCACTGGAATAAATTCCGCCGATGTAGCGCGAATAGTCGGTTTTACCTGGCTGGTGGCACAACCGGGTGATGGCTTCGGCCTCTTCGACGGCGGTATGGTCTTTCCACAGCACAAACATGGCGTTCGGGTTGTCGGCGAATTCAGGACGCAGCGCCAGCACCCGGCCTTCCGCATCCACTGGTGCGGGGGTAGAACCGGTGCTGTCTACGCCGATCCCAACCACCTCTGCATGCTGGGCGTCAGTCAGCTCTGCCAGCACGGTTTTGATTGCCGCTTCCATCGACTCAATGTAGTCGCGTGGATGGTGACGGAACTGGTTGTTTGGCGCATCGCAGTAGCGCCCCTCTTGCCAGCGTGGGTACCACTCAACGCTGGTTGCTATCTCCTGGCCGGACGTACAGTCCACTGCCAGGGCGCGAACCGAGTCGCTGCCAAAATCGAGGCCAATCGCAATTGCCATGGTGTTGCTCCATCAGAAAACAGGTATGAGAGAACATTAGAGACTGGGGGCGAAAATCGTCAGGCAGGATCCGCTAATCTTATGGACTAAATTGCTGTTGAGATGGAAAGTGTGACGCCGTGCAAATATTCAATGTGGACATTTCTGCCGCACTTATAGACACTTTTGTTACTGCTTATCTGCCCACTCTGGCGGAGAAATCAGGGGGAAAGGCTGAAACATGGCGGACGTAAAAGAGACGTGATGCTTTTTGGATCTCGTCGCAGGCCATTTTTATACGGCTTTTAACGATATGGACAATTGGTTTCCTTCAGTACCGTTGGGAGAACTGAATCTATGGCCGAAACGCAAAACGATCCCTTACTGCCGGGTTATTCGTTTAACGCCCACCTGGTGGCGGGGCTGACCCCTATCGAGGCTGAGGGATATCTCGATTTTTACGTTGACCGTCCGCTTGGGATGAAAGGGTACATTCTGAACCTGACCGTGCGTGGGGAAGGGATAATCAAAAACAACGATCAGCAGTTCGTCTGTCGTCCCGGCGATATGCTGCTGTTTCCGCCTGGTGAGATCCACCATTACGGGCGTCATCCGGATGCCAAAGAGTGGTATCACCAGTGGGTCTACTTCCGCCCCCGCGCCTACTGGCAGGAGTGGCTTTCGTGGCCAGCCATTTTTGCACACACCGGTTTTTACCGCCCGGACGACGCTCATCTGGCCCAGTTCCGCGAGCTGTTTGCCCAGATCATAGAGGCAGGGCAGGCCGGTGGGCGCTACGCTGAGCTGCTGGCAATTAATTTGCTTGAACAGGTGTTACTGCGCCGGATGGAGGCGATTAACGCGTCGCTTAATCCGCCGCTGGATAACCGTGTGCGTGATGCCTGCCAGTACATCAGCGACCACCTGGCCGACAGCCAGTTTGATATCGCCAGCGTGGCCCAGCATGTCTGCCTGTCGCCGTCGCGGCTATCGCATCTGTTCCGGCAGCAGTTGGGTGTCAGCGTGCTGAGCTGGCGCGAAGATCAGCGCATCAGCCAGGCGAAACTGCTGCTCAGCACCACCCGGATGCCCATTGCCACCGTCGGGCGCAATGTGGGCTTTGAAGATCAGCTCTATTTTTCCCGCGTATTTAAAAAATGCACTGGCGCCAGCCCCAGTGAATTCCGGGCGGGATGTGAATAAACGGTAAAAAAAGATAAACAAGCAGGTGAACTGTGGAAGCAACCTGTAAACTATTCAGACAATTGTTGTCTTGACGCGGTGCAGGGCGCTAAGCAGAATCCCTGATTCGTTTTCTGACCGGAATAGTTATGCAGGCATTGCTGGAACATTTTATTACCCAGTCCGTTATGTATTCGCTTATCGCCGTTGCGCTGGTGGCGTTTCTGGAATCGCTGGCGCTGGTTGGGCTGATCCTGCCTGGTACGGTGATGATGGCGGCGTTGGGCGCGTTGATTGGCAGCGGTGAGGTCAATTTCTGGCAGGCGTGGCTGGCCGGTATGATCGGTTGCTTACTGGGCGACTGGATCTCCTTCTGGCTGGGCTGGCGTTTCAAGAAACCGCTGCACCGCTGGTCTTTTATGAAGAAGAACAAAGCGCTGCTGGATAAAACCGAGCATGCGTTGCATCAGCACAGCATGTTTACGATCCTCGTCGGACGCTTTGTCGGGCCAACGCGTCCGCTGGTGCCGATGGTCGCCGGGATGCTGGATCTGCCCGTCGCAAAATTCGTTTTGCCGAACATTATCGGCTGCGTCTTCTGGCCGCCGTTCTACTTCCTGCCGGGGATCCTGGCGGGGGCGGCAATTGATATTCCTGACGATGTGCAGAGCGGTGGCTTTAAATGGTTATTGCTGGCCACAGCGCTGCTGTTATGGCTCGCTGCATGGTTGTGCTGGCGGCTATGGCGCAGCGCGAAAGCGAATGTCGATCGTCTGACGCGCTATCTGCCACGTTCGCGGTTGCTGTGGCTGGCGCCGTTGACACTGGGCGTTGCCGTTGTGGCGCTGATCGCGCTGATTCGCCATCCGCTGATGCCGGTGTACGGTGAGATCCTGCTGAAGGTGGTCAGCCGTTAAGGATCCCCAGCAGGTGCGACGCGCTTGCTTTACCACTCATCAACTCTTCGGTTTCACCCTCCCACACGATACGACCCTCCGCGATCACCACCGATCGCGGGGCGATGCGTGCGGCATCTTCAATACTGTGTGACACCATCAGCATCGTCAGTTGCTGACGCTGGCAGACCTCCTGTACCAGGGCGAGCATCTCCTGACGCAGCGCGGGATCGAGTGCAGAGAAGGGCTCATCCAGCAGCAGTATCGGCTGCTCGCGAACCAGACAGCGAGCCAGCGCCACGCGCTGACGTTGTCCGCCAGAGAGCTCTCCGGGGAGCCGGTCAATAAACGTGGTAATGCCCATCTGCCCGGCAATCTTTTCCAGCTTCTGGCGCTGCGCGTCGTTCAGTTTCAGCCCCGGATCCATACCCAGCGCGATGTTTTGCCGCACCGTCAGATGGGTGAACAGGTTATTTTCCTGGAATAGCATCGAGACCGGACGCCTGGCGGGCGGGGTGTAGGTATGGTCGTTGTTTTCAATCATTATCGACCCGCTTGCCGGTTGCAGAAAACCGGCAATCAGATTGAGTAAGGTACTTTTCCCTGCCCCGCTTGGGCCAAGCACGGCAATCATCTCACCCGGGCGTACCGACAGGCTGAAACGCATAGGCAGGTGTTGGTAGAGCCAGGTGACATCAGTCAGTTTTAACATTGCGCCCCGGAAGTTTTTCGATAACGGTAAATAAGGCAAAGCACAGCAACAGCAGCAACAGCGCCGTGACGGCCCCCTCCTGACTGCGGTAGGAGCCGATCTGCTGATACAACCAGTATGGCAGCGTGCGGAAATCTTCATTGCCAAAGAGCGCCACCACACCAAAGTCGCCAATGGAGAGCACACAAGCGAAGGCCAGCGCCTGAGCAAGCGGGCGTTTCAGCGCGCGCAGTTCAACCACCTTTAACCGGCGCCAGCCCTGTATACCAAGCGACTGACACAGCAAAGCGTAACGGCTGTTGACGTCGCGCATGGGGTTTTCCAGCACCTTCAGCGCATAGGGAATGGCCATCAGGGCGTTGGTAAAAATCACAATTCCGTCGGCGCTTTCCGGCAGACCAACCGTACTGTTGAACAATAAAAAGAAGCCGGTTGCCAGGACGATGCCCGGCATTGCGAGGATTAACATCCCCGTCAGCTCCAGCGCTTGTCCGGCTTTGCGCGCCTGGCGCGCATAAAGTTCGCGACTGCTCCACAGCAGCATCATGGTCAGCATGACGCACAATAGCCCGGCAGCCAGTGCGATGCGCAAGGATGTCCAGGTCGCTTGCCAGAGGACGGGCTGTTGCAACACGGAGACGAGGTTAAGGTTAACGCCATCGACGATAACGGCCATCAGCGGCGGCAGAAGCAGCAGCAGGGCCAGTACGATCAACATCACATCCGCGATTCGGCTGTGCAGGCTGTCCTGTGGATCGCGCCAGCCTGTAATCTGATGACTGCCCGGTGGAATGGCTTTGCTCAGACGCTGACTCAGCAGGACCAGCACAAGACAGCACAGCATCTGCACCAGAGCCAGAAGCGCAGCGCGGCCGGGGTCGTAGTCGTAACTCAGCGCCTGGTAAATCGCCAGTTCGATGGTGGTCGCCTGTGGTCCACCACCAAGAGAAAGCACGGTGGCGAAACTGGCAAAACAGAGCATGAAGATCAGGGCCGCAACCGGAGGGATTTGACGGCGCAGCCATGGCCATTCGACAAAGCGGAAGAATGACCAGCCGCGCATACCCAGCTGTGCCGCAAGCTGACGCTGCTCGCCGGGGATAGCCTCCAGCGCCTGTAAAAAAAGCCGGGTCGCCATGGGCATGTTGAAAAAGATGTGCGCCAGCAGAATACCTTTGAGTCCGTAAGGGGAGAAGGTCCACTCCAGACCAAGCAGGTTAAAGAGGGCGGCCAGCCAGCCCTGACGACCATACACGCTCAGGATCCCAAATACCGCCACCAGGACTGGCAGGATCAGCGTCATGGCGCACAGTCTCAACAGCGCCTCCCTGCCGGGGAAGCGTCTGCGGTAGAGCGCCCGCGCGAGAAAAATGGCCGGGATCACCGACAGCAGGGCAGAGAGAAACGCCTGCCAGAAAGAGAACCGGATGACGTGCCAGAGATAGCTGTCGTGCCAGAGAGAGAGCAGATCACTCTCTGGCGCGTTAAACCACAATGCCAGAAAAGCGCCGAGACTGACCGCCACCATCACTACGGCGGCGAGCAGTCCGGGAAATAACCAGCCGGGAATTAGCGGCTGACGGCGCGTTGCCATTCACTTACCCATGCTGCTCGCTGCGCGGCGACCTGCTGCGGCGTAAACTCCAGCGAGGTTTGCGGTTTGGTCAGTTGCTCGAAGCCCGCAGGTAGCGTCACGTTGGTCACCGGATACATCCAGTTACCCGTTGGGATCGCATTCTGGAACGCTGGGGAGACCATGAATTTCAGGAACTTCTCGGCCAGTTCCGGCTGCTTGCTGGCGGCAGTGCGGGCAGCCACTTCCACCTGCAGGTAATGACCTTCAGCGAAATCAGCGGCGGCGTAGTTGTCTTTCTTCTCGGCGATAATGTGATAAGCCGGGGAGGTGGTATAGCTCAGCACCAGGTCGCTCTCCCCTTTCAGGAACAGGCCATAGGCTTCGCTCCAGCCTTTGGTGACGGTCACGGTTTTGGCGGCCAGCTTCTGCCACGCTTCCGGTGTTTTATCACCGTATACCTTGTGCATCCACAACAGCAGGCCCAGACCCGGTGTGCTGGTGCGCGGATCTTCATAAATCACGCGCCATTTCTGGTCGCTTTCCACCAGCTCCTTCAGGCTTTTCGGCGGGTTCTTCAGCTTGTTTTTGTCATAAACAAACGCAAAATATCCGTAATCGAACGGCACAAAGGTGTCGTTTTTCCAGCCGCCCGGCACGTTAACCGCATCTGCCGCTACGCCGCTTTTGGCGAACAGTTTCGTTTGCGAGGCCGCATCCAGCAGGTTGTTATCCAGGCCGAGTACCACGTCGGCCTTGCTGTTTTTACCTTCCATACGCAGACGGTTAAGCAGCGAGACGCCATCTTCCAGCGCCACGAATTTCAGTTCGCAGTTGCAGTCGGCTTCAAAGGCTTTTTTGACGACCGGGCCTGGGCCCCAGTCGGCTGAAAAGGAGTCGTAGGTGTAGACCGTCAGGACGGGTTTTGCGAAAGCAGGTAGCGCAAACAGCGCCAGCAGGGGAAGCACTTTTTTTAACACTTTGCACCTCAAGGTTGAGTGGCAAAGGATTTTGAGCGACAGCCTCAAATCCCTTCGCCGGCGTTATCCGGATCAGGTTCGACGGGTATTATCTCAGCGCACATCAGTGATGCAGCACCCCGTTGAGAACGGCGCTATTGTAATGATTTGGCGAATATTACGAAAGTGTTATGGCTCTGGTGGCGCAAACCAGGCGGATTTAAAATCAAACCAGCCCAGCGTATTCATCCGTAACCCCCGCATACTGCGCTGGCCCTGGATCATCAGCCAGTGGTGGATCAGCGGCACGATTGCTTGTTCAGCCAGCAGCGCCTGACACCAGGTGGCCAGGTTCATCTCACCCGCGCGCCACTGCGCCGCATCCTGCTGCCAGTCCCGATCGATACAGTGCTGGATCAGCGGGACTTCATACAGGTGTGAGAAGAGCGAGAAATCGAGCGGCAGGGTGAAGTTGGCGCTGTTCAGCCAGATATCGCTGGTCAGTTCCCCCTGGTGCCATTCGTCATAGTCCACTTCCCTGATGTCCAGCCGGACGCCTTCTGCAGCCAGCAGTCTGGTCATGATCCTGGCGATAAAACGGTGTTCCACGTGCTCGCGGTAGTAGGTCAGGGTAACAGACTCCAGCCCTGCCGGTTTGTCATAGTGGGCAGGACGGGCATGATGCCAGCGAGGAAGCAACCCGTACGCCGGAAACCAGTACGTCTGATACTGTTCTTCCGCATGGTAAATCAGATTGGAGGGAGATAAGACGTGGCTGATCCATTTGCGTACCGCCTGATTGGCCCCGCGGTGGGTGCGGCTGTCAAACAGCAGGTAGTAGCAGCCCTCCTCAAGGCGGCTTTCCACCGCCTTTTCGCCCGTTGTGGGGCCTTCAAGCGTCAGCCCGGCGCTGAGCTCTTCATTGAGATCCGGTAATACCCAGACGTTCACTTCGTCGATCAGCGCCCGGTAGCCAAAATAGTCATCAAACGCGCGAATTTTCAGCTGGTTATTGGTGTTACGCGACACGGCATAGGGCCCGGTGCCAATGGGCTGGCTGGCAAAATTGTGCAGCGATTCCCACTCTCCTGGCAAAATCATTGATGGGACATACCCCAGCAGCCAGGGGAGCCATTTATCCGGCTGAGACAGTTCAATATCCAGCGTCCAGGCGGTGGGGGAGTGAACGCGCGAGATATGCGAATAAAGCGGAAGCTTGCGGGCACGCTCCAGTGAGGCGATGACATCGCGCATTTCCAGCTCGCGGCCGTGGTGAAAGTGGATGCCGGGACGTAAGAAAAAGCGCCAGTGACGTGGGGAGAGTTGCTGCCAGTGGTGCGCAATATCAGCTTCCAGTTCCCCGTTTTCCTCATTTATTCGCGTCAGGCCGCTGAATATTTGTCGCGCCATATGGGTTTCTGAGCGGCGCAAGGCCGTGCCGGGGAGCAGATTCTTCATCGGGCGATAGTAAAGCACCCGCAGAATGTGGCGGCCCTGACGAAAACTCCGCCCAAGATGGGAGACCAGCATCTGACGTACTGCGGCTTTATCGCCTACCAGTTGCACCAGCTGATCGATTCGGTCCTGTTCCAGCAGGTCTTCTGCTCGCTGTTGCTGCAAGGCCAGCCCGGTATAGAGAAAGGTCAGACGTGAGCGTTTGCCGCGTCCCGCTTCGGCTTCCCAGTTTAACCAGCCCTGTTGCTGCATGGTGTTAAGCAGCGTGCGCATATGACGTCGGGAGCAGTTAAGGAGTTCAGCCAGTTCGTTAAGCGTGGTCTCCTGCGATTGCCCTTCGCAGCACTGCCAGAGGCGGATGAATTGTTGTTGCAGACGACCAGAAGGCATAAAAGGGGAACTCCTGACAAAAAATTAGCAATTTATTAATCCCTATATTAAGCCAATAATGATTCCCGATGAAGTGAGGAGGTACATTATGAAGAGGTCTACCGCACGTCAGTTTTATCAGCAGTACTTTTCAGCGACAAAAGGAACGTCCTGGCTGGCCCGTCAGTGTGCTGAGCAACGGCTGAAAATGTTAGAAGAACTGATGCAGTGGGACGTTACGAAACCGACCTCTTCTCGCTAACTCGCCTCGATCATGTGTGACTGAGTATTGGTGCTTATCACCCGCCAGCAAAATGTTTTTTGCTGGCTTTTTTCGTTTATTCTTTCACCCAATTTCGATTCGCTTTCACAAGGACTTGCAGATGCTCTGGTTAATGACGATGGGGCGACGCCTGAACGGCGTGTATGCCGCTTTTATGCTGGTGGCCTTTATGATGGGCGTGGCGGGGGCGCTGCAGGCACCGACGCTGAGTCTTTTTCTCAGCCGGGAGGTGGGGGCGCAGCCGTTTTGGGTCGGCCTGTTTTATACCGTGAACGCCATCGCCGGGATCCTGGTGAGCCTGGGGCTGGCGAAACGATCCGACAGCCAGGGCGATCGCCGCAAGTTGATCCTATTTTGTTGCGCCATGGCTGTGGGTAACGCGCTGCTGTTTGCCTTTAATCGTCACTACCTGACGCTGATCACCTGCGGCGTGCTGCTGGCTTCACTGGCGAATACCGCCATGCCGCAGCTGTTCGCGCTGGCCCGGGAATATGCCGACAATTCGGCGCGGGAAGTAGTGATGTTTAGCTCGGTGATGCGTGCGCAGCTCTCTCTTGCATGGGTCATTGGTCCGCCGTTGGCCTTTATGCTGGCGTTGAATTACGGTTTTACCGCCATGTTTTCCATCGCTGCGGGGATTTTTGCCATTAGCCTGGCACTGATTGCCTTTGTGCTGCCGTCAGTGGCGCGTGTCGAACAGACAGCGGATAAACCGATTACTCAGGTGAGCGGCTGGCAGGATAAAAACGTCCGTATACTGTTTATCGCCTCCACGCTGATGTGGACCTGCAACACCATGTATATCATCGATATGCCGCTATGGATCAGCAGCGATCTGGGTCTGCCGGATAAGCTCGCGGGGATCTTAATGGGGACGGCCGCCGGGCTGGAAATTCCGGCGATGATTCTGGCGGGATACTACGTCAAAGATCTCGGGAAACGCCGGATGATGCTGATAGCCGTAGCGGCCGGAGTGCTTTTTTACCTGGGGCTGATTTTCTTCCATTCACGAGAGGCGTTGCTGGCGCTGCAGCTGTTTAATGCTGTGTTTATTGGGATCGTGGCCGGGATAGGGATGCTCTGGTTCCAGGATTTAATGCCCGGGCGGGCGGGGTCGGCGACCACACTCTTTACCAACAGTATCTCTACGGGGGTAATTCTGGCGGGGGTGATTCAGGGGGCGTTGTCGCAAAGCTATGGACATGGGTCGGTGTACTGGATGATTGCACTAACGTCGATTGTCACGCTGATGCTGACCTGGCGCGTAAAAGACGTCTGATTCTGGAAGGCGCCTTCACGAAATGAAACGATTTTCTGACAGAGTTTAAGAAGACAAATAGAGTGCGTGGCGGGTGCCTGAGGCTGTTTGCCTCAGGCTTTCGCAAGAGGCAAACAGTGGAGAGTCCCACATCAAAAAACTGATGGGGAGACCAACTTCACAACCAACATTGCGAGGTTAGTCTCTTCATTGCCGAAAAGCAATAAGGAGGCTGGAATGCCAAAACGTACTCTGCTGTTAGGTTTGTTTCTGATCTGTACAACGCTGTTGATCTTCACCTGGATGGTGCGTGATTCACTGTGTGAACTGCATTTCAGACAGGAGAAAACAGAGCTGGCAGCAGTGTTGGCTTACGAAGCAAAACGTTAGCGGTATGGGCGGGGAAAGTTCCCCGCCTCTCCAGAGTGGTTGAGCCTCAACGCACCCTTATCAATGGCCCGCATCGTGCGGGCCATTGCCTTTAGCCCATAAACGCAGGCTGTTTTTTCTCGTACGCGGAGATGGCGTCTTCATGCTGAAGCGTCAGGCCAATGCTGTCCAGACCGTTCAGCATGCAGTGGCGACGGAAGGCATCGATGCTGAAGCTGTAGGTTTTATCCCCGGCTTTCACCACTTCTGCTTCCAGATCCACTTCAAACGACATGCCCGGATTTGCCTTAACCAGCGCGAACAATTCATCCACTTGCTCGTCACTCAGCGTCACCGGCAGCAGCTGGTTGTTGAAGCTGTTGCCGTAGAAGATATCCGCAAAGCTCGGGGCGATCACCACTTTAAAGCCGTAATCGGTAAGCGCCCATGGTGCGTGCTCACGTGAGGAGCCGCAGCCAAAGTTTTCCCGTGCAAGCAGAATGGAGGCGCCTTTATATTCCGGGAAATTCAGCACAAATTCCGGGTCAGGTACCTGGCCTTTATCATCCAGAAAACGCCAGTCGTTAAACAGATGAGCACCAAATCCGGTGCGGGTGACCTTCTGCAAAAATTGCTTCGGGATGATCGCATCAGTATCGACGTTAGCGGCGTCCAGAGGGACAACCCGGCCTGTATGTTGGGTAAATTTCTCTGCCATGATTGTCTCCTTATTTCAGGCTGCGAATATCGGCGAAATGGCCGGTAACTGCCGCAGCGGCGGCCATCGCCGGGCTGACCAGGTGGGTGCGTCCACCGCGGCCCTGACGTCCTTCAAAGTTACGGTTACTGGTGGAGGCACAACGTTCGCCCGGATTCAGGCGGTCATTGTTCATGGCCAGACACATGGAGCAGCCAGGCAAGCGCCACTCGAAGCCTGCTTCGATAAAGATCTTATCCAGGCCTTCGGCTTCCGCCTGCGCTTTTACCGGGCCGGAGCCTGGCACAACCAGCGCCTGTACGCCGGGTGCCACTTTACGGCCTTTGGCGATTTCCGCCGCAGCGCGTAAATCTTCGATACGCGAGTTGGTGCAGGAGCCGATAAAGACTTTGTCGATGGTCACATCGGTCAACGGCACACCGGGTTTGAGACCCATATACGCCAGCGCTTTTTCAGCACTGGCGCGTTCGACCGGATCGGTAAATGAGGCCGGATCGGGAATGGTGTCATTCACGGAAATGACCTGACCCGGATTGGTTCCCCAGGTCACCTGCGGGGCAATCTCCTCCGCCTGCAGGGTAACAACGGTATCAAAAACCGCGTCATCATCGGTTTTCAGGGTTTTCCAGTACGCGACGGCGTCAGCGTAATCCTGACCTTTTGGTGCGTGCAGACGCCCTTTTACATAGTTGAAGGTGGTTTCATCCGGTGCCACCAGACCTGCTTTGGCCCCCATCTCGATGGCCATATTGCACAGAGTCATACGACCTTCCATGCTCAGCGCCTGAATAGCGTCACCGCAGAACTCAACTACGTGCCCGGTGCCGCCGGCACTGCCCGTTTTACCGATGATGGCCAGCACGATGTCTTTCGCGGTGATCCCCGGCGCGGCTTTGCCTTTCACTTCAATCTTCATGGTTTTGGCTCGGCCCTGTTTCAGGGTCTGCGTAGCCAGAACATGCTCAACTTCAGAGGTGCCAATACCGAACGCCAGTGCACCAAACGCGCCGTGCGTTGCGGTATGGGAGTCGCCGCAGACGATGGTCATGCCGGGCAGGGTGATCCCCTGCTCAGGCCCCATCACGTGAACGATACCCTGATACGGATGGTTCAGATCGTAGAGCTCGACGCCAAACTCGTTACAGTTCTTGATCAATTCCTGCATCTGGATACGCGCCATTTCGCCCGACGCATTGATATCTTTGGTCTGGGTGGAAACGTTGTGATCCATTGTCGCGAAGGTTTTACCCGGCTGACGTACCGGGCGTTTGTGCGCACGCAGCCCATCAAATGCCTGTGGGGAGGTCACTTCGTGTACCAGATGCCTGTCGATATAGAGCAGCGGGGTTTCGTTTGGTGCCTCGTAGACAACGTGTGCATCAAATAATTTTTCATATAACGTCTTCGCCATGATTACACCCCTTCAGCGACATAGCGGGCAATGATGTCACCCATTTCATCGGTACTGACTGCCGCCGTGCCGCGTGCTAAATCACCGGTACGGACGCCTTCTTCTAACGCGCGATTAATGGCGTTCTCAATTGCGGTTGCCGCATCGCCTGCATCCAGGCTGTAGCGCAGCAGCAGAGCCAGGGAGAGGATCTGCGCAATCGGGTTAGCAATGTTTTTACCTGCGATATCCGGCGCGGAGCCGCCAGCAGGCTCGTACAGGCCAAAGCCTTCTTCGTTCAGGCTCGCTGATGGCAGCATGCCCATGGAGCCGGTGATCATCGCGCACTCATCCGAGAGGATATCGCCGAACAGGTTGGAGCACAGCAGCACGTCAAACTGGGACGGATCTTTAATCAGCTGCATTGTCGCGTTGTCGATGTACATATGCGACAGCTCAACGTCAGGATAATGCTTAGCAACTTCGCTGACGATCTCACGCCATAAGATGGAAGACTGCAGCACATTCGCTTTGTCGATAGAGGTCACTTTATGGCGGCGTTTGCGTGCAGACTCAAAAGCGATATGGGCGATACGTTCAATTTCGAAACGGTGATAGACCTCGGTGTCGAACGCTTTTTCATGCTGGCCGCTGCCTTCACGGCCTTTTGGCTGACCGAAATAGATCCCGCCGGTCAGCTCACGCACGCACAGAATGTCGAAGCCGTTAGCGGCGATATCCGCGCGCAGCGGGCAGAACTCTTCCAGACCCTGATACAGTTTAGCCGGACGCAGGTTACTGAACAGCTTGAAATGTTTACGCAGCGGCAGCAACGCGCCGCGCTCTGGCTGCTCTGCGGGTGGTAGGTGTTCCCATTTCGGGCCACCCACGGAACCAAACAGGACTGCATCGGCGTTCTCGCAACCCTCTACCGTTGCTTTTGGCAGCGGCGTACCGTGATTATCGATAGCAATACCGCCCACGTCGTAGTGGCTGGTGGTAATTTTCATCGCAAAACGCGAGCGAACGGCTTCCAGTACTTTCAGCGCCTGTGCCATCACTTCCGGGCCAATACCGTCACCCGGCAACACAGCAATATGGTAATTCTTCGACATTACACGGTTTCCTTGTTGTTCTCTTTATTCTGAGCTTTGCGTTGCAACTCTTTTTCGACTTCAGCGGCGCGCCAGATATTGTTCAGGACATGCACCATCGCTTTCGCAGAGGATTCGACGATATCGGTCGCCAGACCCACGCCGTGGAAGCGACGGCCGTTATAATTGACCACGATATCCACCTGACCGAGTGCATCTTTGCCATGGCCTTTGGCCGTCAGGTCATATTTGACCAGCTCCACGTCGTATTCGGTGACGCGGTTAATCGCCTGGTAGATAGCATCGACAGGACCATTGCCGTTTGCCGCTTCCGCTTTTATCTCATCCCCGCAGGCCAGCTTGATGGATGCCGTGGCGATATCGCTGGAGCCGGACTGCACGCTGAAGTAATCCAGACGGAAATGCTCTGGCTCTTCCTGCTGCTTATTAATGAAGGCCAGTGCTTCCAGGTCATAGTCGAACACCTGACCTTTTTTGTCGGCCAGCTTCAGGAACGCGTCGTACAGCTGATCCATGTTGTAATCGCTGTCCTTGTAACCCATCTCTTCCATACGATGTTTCACTGCCGCACGGCCGGAGCGGGAGGTCAGATTCAACTGAACCTGGTTCAGACCGATCGATTCCGGGGTCATGATTTCGTAGTTTTCGCGGTTTTTCAGTACGCCATCCTGGTGGATACCGGAAGAGTGCGCGAATGCGCCGGTACCGACAATCGCCTTGTTGGCGGGGATCGGCATGTTGCAAATCTGGCTGACGGTCTGGCTGGTACGCCAGATTTCATTGTGATTGATGCGGGTGTGCACGTTCATGATGTCTTTGCGCACTTTGATCGCCATGATCACTTCTTCCAGGGAACAGTTGCCTGCGCGTTCCCCGATACCGTTCATCGCACCTTCTACCTGACGGGCACCGGCGTGAACAGCGGCGATGGCGTTGCCGACGGCCAGGCCTAAATCGTCGTGGGTATGAACAGAGATAATTGCCTTATCAATGTTTGGCACACGATCATACAAGCCAGTAATGATGTTGGAGAACTCAAACGGCATGGTGTAGCCGACGGTGTCCGGGATGTTGATGGTTTTGGCCCCGGCATTAATGGCGGCTTCCACCACGCGCGCCAGATCCTCAATTGGCGTGCGGCCAGCGTCTTCACATGAGAATTCAACATCATCCGTGTAGTTGCGCGCGCGTTTGACCATGTAGACCGCGCGCTCAATCACCTCGTCGAGGGTGCTGCGCAACTTGGTGGCAATGTGCATGGGGGAGGTGGCAATAAAAGTATGAATACGGAATGCTTCAGCCACTTTCAGTGACTCGGCGGCAACGTCGATGTCTTTCTCAACGCAACGTGCCAGACCACAGACGCGGCTGTTTTTGATGGTACGGGCGATGGTCTGTACCGATTCGAAATCACCCGGAGAAGAGACCGGGAAACCCACCTCCATCACGTCGACACCCATACGTTCGAGAGCCAGCGCAATCTGCAGCTTCTCTTTCACACTCAGGCTCGCCTGTAATGCCTGTTCACCGTCACGTAAAGTGGTATCAAAAATAATGACTTGCTGGCTCATGGGTTAGGTCCTTGTCAGTCTTAGGGCGCCTTGCTACGAGCATAAAAAAACCCGCGCAGTGGCGCGGGTTTTTAGTCTTACTGGTGACGATTCAACGCTGAATTTCGCCCGCCAGTCTACCGCGCACAGAGGATGCGTTTAGTAGTAGTAGACCGGTGAAACGAATGGTGCGAATCATGAATCGTGCTCCGTTAAATTCAATATGCTTTTAGTGGTACTGGATATGGGGGTTGATGTCAACCCCTGACAACAAAAACGACCCCGATCGCACGATGTTCCAGAGAATTTTATTTAGCTAATTGTGCTGGTTTTTATCTTTCATGCCTTTTGAAAAGTCTATTTTTGGACTGGAGATTCATCTCCGGAACGATTTAAATATAATTAGTATCAATTCAACATACGTCTGTAATGGATTAGCCCTGAGAAGAATTGTTTTTAATTTCATTGAGTTATTAGTGCTGCAAATAAAAATGCAGTAAATAAAGCGTGAGCAATGATGCGAGTTTGTTAATTGTTTGGCATGGCTCACGTGAATAGTTTAATAATACTTAAGTTATCATTAACCGAAGGGCGATTGTGTATTTGTCTTGATTATGGTTTCATGCAAACCATAATGTCATTGATATCATTTATGCGGAATTTCATCTCACCATCAATGACCTGGGCGAAGTCACCCTTTTGATGATGCGCTCTTTATATTTTCCGAATTTTAAACAATTCTCTTTCGCTGGTTGTATCTGCATGGTAAATCATATTTTTCGAAATTATTACTGTAATTTGGCAAAGGGAGTTTAGCGTGACAGTGGAGCCAGGAGTGCCAGAAAATAATATTAATCAACCTCAGGGTTATAATGGGGTTAAACCTCAGTTACGCACCGTGGATCTCAATCTGTTGACCGTGTTTGACGCGGTGATGCAGGAACAGAATATCACGCGGGCAGCGCAGTCTCTGGGGATGTCGCAGCCTGCCGTCAGCAATGCGGTATCCCGGCTTAAAGTGATGTTTAATGACGAATTGTTTGTTCGTTATGGCAGAGGGATTCAACCCACGGCGCGTGCATTTCAGCTGTTTGGCTCTATCCGCCAGGCGTTACAGTTGGTGCAAAATGAGCTGCCGGGATCGGGTTTTGAGCCCTTAAGCAGTGAGCGTGTTTTCCATCTTTGTGTATGTAGCCCGTTAGATAATTATTTGACGTCCGTGATCTACAATAAAGTCGAAGAAATTGCGCCCAATATTCAACTGGTATTTAAATCTTCTCTTAATCAGAACACAGAACATCAGCTTCGGTATCAGGAAACAGAATTCGTTCTGGGATACGAAGAGTTCCGTCGTCCGGAATTTTCCTGTGTACCGCTGTTTAAAGATGAAATGGTACTGGTCGCCAGCAAAAAACATCCACGAATGAATATGCCGCTGCGCGAAAGTGATGTTTATAACGAGCAGCACGCTGTTGTTGCCCTCGACCGATACGCCTCATTTAGTTTGCCGTGGTATGACACTGCGGATAAACAGGCGAGCGTGGCTTATCAGGGAATGGCCATGGTCAGCGTCTTAAATGTGGTTTCCCAGACCCATCTGGTCGCTATTGCCCCGCGTTGGCTGGCGGAGGAGTTTTCGGAACCCTTAAATCTGCAAATCCTGCCGTTGCCACTCAAACTCAATAGCCGTACGTGTTATCTTTCCTGGCATGAAGCCGCAGGCCGGGATAAAGGCCATCAGTGGATGGAAGAGCTGCTTATTAGCATTTGCCGCCGATAAGCGCGTCAGGATAAATCACATCGGCGTGTGTGGTTTATCCTGCGTATTTTTTCATTTGCGGTATTTTGTGCTGTTGTTATTTTTTCTGGCTGCTGCCAGCCTCGCAAAAATAGATGATTTCCTGAAAGGTTGCGCTTTTCAGCGATGATTTATCACCTCACGAACGAATCACAGTGGAATTAACCATATCCTCCCTTTAACGCTGCTTTTTGTGCTTTTGACCCCGTTTGCCGCGTCCTGTTTGCTAATTGCCTGCCTCAAAACGAGCGGTTAAGGTAACGATCACTCTGCAATATATAAGATTGGTTCATCACGATCGTAAGACGGTGTGGAAATGAATTCTGCAGTTCGTCTATAACAAAATGCCTGGAGGCAAAGCATGGAGATGTTGTCTGGCGCGGAAATGGTCGTCCGATCGTTAATCGATCAGGGCGTTAAGCAGGTGTTCGGCTACCCTGGAGGCGCAGTTCTGGATATTTATGATGCGCTTCATACGGTAGGCGGCATTGACCATGTTTTGGTGCGCCACGAGCAGGCGGCGGTGCACATGGCTGACGGGCTGGCGCGTGCGACGGGTGAAGTGGGCGTGGTATTGGTCACCTCCGGCCCCGGCGCGACGAATGCAATTACCGGCATTGCGACAGCCTATATGGACTCCATCCCGCTGGTCATTCTATCCGGGCAGGTCGCAACGTCACTGATTGGCTACGATGCATTTCAGGAGTGCGACATGGTGGGGATTTCACGCCCCGTTGTGAAGCACAGTTTCCTGGTGAAGCAAACTGAAGACATTCCCGGCGTACTGAAAAAAGCCTTCTGGCTGGCAGCCAGTGGGCGGCCTGGTCCTGTGGTGGTCGATCTGCCTAAAGATATTCTTAACCCGGCAAACAAGCTGCCGTATGTCTGGCCGGAAACGGTAAGCATGCGCTCCTACAACCCAACGACACAGGGCCACAAAGGCCAGATCAAACGTGCGTTACACACGCTTCTGGCTGCGAAAAAGCCGGTGGTCTATGTCGGCGGCGGCGCGGTTAACTCAGCCTGTGAAGCGCAACTGCGTGAGCTGATCGAAAAATTGAATCTTCCTGTCGCCTCGTCACTGATGGGACTGGGCGCCTTCCCGGCAACGCACCGCCAGGCTCTGGGTATGTTGGGCATGCACGGTACCTATGAAGCCAACATGACGATGCATCATTCGGATGTGATCTTTGCCGTTGGCGTGCGCTTTGACGATCGCACGACCAACAATCTGGCGAAGTACTGCCCGAACGCCACCGTGCTGCATATTGATATCGATCCTACGTCTATTTCGAAAACGGTGCCGGCGGATGTGCCGATTGTTGGGGATGCGCGACAGGTTCTGGAGCAAATGCTGGATCTGCTATCGCAGGAAACCCCTTCACAACCGTTGGATGAGATCCGCGACTGGTGGCAACAGATCGAGCAGTGGCGAGCACGTCAGTGTCTGAAATACGATACCCAAAGCGAAAACATTAAGCCGCAGGCGGTGATCGAAACCCTCTGGCGTCTGACGAAAGGTGAAGCCTATGTCACCTCTGATGTAGGTCAGCATCAGATGTTTGCCGCGCTTTATTATCCGTTTGATAAACCACGTCACTGGATCAACTCTGGTGGTCTGGGGACAATGGGCTTTGGGTTACCTGCCGCACTGGGGGTGAAGCTTGCGCTGCCGAATGAAACCGTCGTTTGCGTGACGGGAGACGGCAGCATTCAGATGAATATCCAGGAACTCTCCACCGCGTTGCAATATGAACTGCCGGTTCTGGTTCTGAACCTGAATAACGGTTATCTCGGTATGGTGAAGCAGTGGCAGGATATGATCTACTCTGGCCGCCATTCTCACTCCTACATGAAATCGCTGCCGGATTTTGTTCGTCTGGCCGAAGCCTATGGTCATGTCGGGATGCGGGTGACCGAGCCGGCAGAGCTGGAAGCGAAACTTGCTGAAGCGCTTGAACACGTCAAAAATAACCGCCTTGTTTTCATGGATGTCATTGTCGATGGCACAGAGCACGTTTATCCGATGCATATTCGCGGTGGTGGTATGGACGAAATGTGGTTAAGTAAAACGGAGAGAACCTGATATGCGCCGGATATTATCTGTATTACTGGAAAACGAGTCTGGCGCACTGTCACGCGTTATTGGACTCTTTGCACAACGCGGCTACAACATTGAGAGCCTGACCGTTGCCCCTACCGAGGATCCTACGCTGTCGCGCATGACGATTCAGACCGTCGGCGACGCCAAGGTGCTTGAGCAGATCGAGAAACAGTTACACAAACTTGTCGATGTTCTGCGCGTGAGCGAACTGGGGCAGGGGGCTTATGTAGAACGTGAGGTCATGCTGGTGAAAATTCAGGCCAGTGGTTACGGCCGTGAAGAGGTTAAACGCAACGCGGATATCTTCCGTGGGCAGATTATTGACGTTACCCCTTCTTTATATACGGTTCAGCTGGTGGGAACGAGTGACAAGCTGGATGCATTCCTGGCGTCCGTAAGGGATGTGGCAAAAATTGTCGAGGTTGCGCGGTCGGGCGTTGTCGGTCTTTCGCGCGGCGAGAAAATCATGCGTTAGCAGGTAATAAGGTTCGCCTCTTTCAGCCCGGTCACCAAAGCCGGGCTTTTTTTTGCGTAATACGCCGATAACACAGATAAAAGCGGTTGCCGCGAAAGCTATTCTGCGTTTAGATGTTAAAAGATTTAACCATAACCTTGACAGGGCCATGGACTCTTTTCTTTTTTTAAGGGGCAATTGTGAAACTGGATGAAATCGCCCGGCTAGCCGGCGTGTCACGAACTACGGCCAGCTATGTGATTAACGGTAAAGCAAAGCAGTACCGTGTCAGCGACAAAACCGTTGAGAAAGTCATGGCGGTGGTTCGTGAGCACAACTACCACCCGAATGCTGTCGCAGCGGGCTTACGTGCCGGGCGCACCCGATCGATTGGTCTGGTGATCCCCGATCTGGAAAACACCAGCTACACCCGCATCGCTAACTATCTTGAACGTCAGGCTCGCCAGCGTGGCTATCAGCTCCTGATTGCCTGCTCTGAAGATCAGCCTGATAACGAAATGCGCTGTATTGAGCATCTGCTCCAGCGTCAGGTTGATGCGATCATCGTTTCGACCTCCTTGCCACCCGAGCATCCCTTCTATCAACGCTGGGCGAACGATCCGTTCCCAATCGTTGCACTGGATCGCGCCCTGGACAGAGAGCATTTTACCAGTGTCGTCGGTGCCGATCAGGATGACGCGGAAATGCTGGCCGCGGAGCTGAGAACCTTCCCGGCTGAAACCGTGCTCTATCTTGGGGCGTTGCCTGAGCTCTCTGTGAGTTTCCTGCGTGAGCAAGGCTTCAGAACGGCATGGAAAGACGACCCGCGCGAGGTTCACTACCTTTATGCCAACAGTTATGAACGCGAAGCCGCTGCGCAGCTGTTCGAGAAATGGCTGGAGACGCACCCGATGCCTCAGGCGCTGTTCACCACTTCATTTGCGTTGCTGCAGGGGGTGATGGATGTCACTTTGCGTCGGGATGGTAAGCTGCCTTCCGATCTTGCTATCGCCACCTTCGGTGATAACGAACTGCTCGACTTCCTGCAATGTCCGGTCCTGGCCGTCGCGCAGCGCCATCGTGATGTGGCGGAGCGCGTGCTGGAGATCGTTCTCGCGAGCCTTGATGAACCACGTAAACCGAAGCCGGGGCTGACGCGCATCAAACGTAATCTCTACCGTCGCGGAATTTTAAGCCGCCATTAATGAAATGAGAGGGGGATAGCGAAAACTGTCCCCTCTTTTTTCTGGATAATTCTGTCAAATAATTCCCGGAGAAAAATTAGGACGATTCCTTAGGAATCAGAACCTGCTATTTTTTTTATTCTTTCAGGCGTTTTAAAATGCCTTTGAAAGAACATTTATACGATTTATAAAGCCTGTCTTTGTATTGTTTTGTTACAAAGCTGCCCGGTCGATGAATATTCAGACGTTTTTCCCCTGCTCCAGCATGCTTGCCTGCCAGCCGGTTCGTTCATTGCGCATTGTGGTGAATGTGGCGCTGTTATCCCCTGTGAATATGTCTTAAAATGCTGCCCGCGTCGCAAACTGACACTTTATATTTCGATGCGATGATATTGAGTGAGCCTTAACGCTAGTGTGCATATTCGGTTTTTTTCTTACAAATATTCATAACGTTAATTTTGCCTCGCCAGTTGTGCAGTTATTAACCAGGACTGTTTATCTCTGTAAATAGAGCCCTTTCGGGTTCGTATAGAGAGAGTCCTGGCTTGACAAGCTTTTCCCTCGCTCCGTAAACTCCTTTAGGTGGGAATTTGTGGGTTAAAGTGGTGAGGAGGGGTGAGACTGGCATGTTCCGTGGAGCAACGTTAGTCAATCTCGACAGTAAGGGGCGTTTATCGGTACCAACCCGATACCGCGACCAGCTGATCGAGAACGCTTCGGGTCAACTGGTTTGCACCATTGACATCAACTCCCCCTGCCTGCTGCTTTACCCTTTACCTGAATGGGAAATTATTGAGCAAAAGCTGTCGCGACTGTCGAGCATGAACCCGCAGGAACGCCGCGTGCAGCGGTTGTTATTGGGGCATGCCAGTGAGTGTCAGATGGATAGTGCAGGGCGATTACTGATTGCGCCCGTGCTGCGGCAGCATGCCGGTCTGACCAAAGAAGTGATGCTGGTCGGTCAGTTCAACAAGTTTGAACTGTGGGACGAAACGACCTGGTATCAACAGGTCAAGGAAGATATCGACGCTGAGCAGTCTGATTCCGCTACCTTGTCGGAACGGCTGCAGGACTTGTCTCTATAAATATGATGGAAAATTATAAACATACAACGGTGTTGCTGGATGAGGCCGTCAACGGCCTGAATATTCGTCCGGACGGCATCTACATTGATGGCACTTTTGGTCGCGGTGGCCACTCGCGTTTGATCCTCTCCCAGCTTGGAGCGGAAGGACGTCTGCTGGCAATTGATCGCGATCCGCAGGCGATTGCTGTTGCGCAAACCATCGATGACCCACGCTTTTCCATCGTGCATGGACCTTTCTCTGCGCTGGCGGAATACGTTGCTGAGCGCGGTCTGACGGGCAAGATCGACGGGATTCTTCTCGATCTTGGCGTCTCTTCACCCCAACTTGATGATGCTGAACGCGGCTTCTCCTTTATGCGCGACGGCCCGCTTGACATGCGCATGGATCCCACGCGCGGTCAGTCTGCCGCCGAGTGGTTACAGACCGCAGATGAAGCTGATATCGCCTGGGTGATCAAAACCTTTGGCGAAGAACGTTTTGGCAAGCGCATCGCGCGCGCCATTGTTGAGCGCAATCGTATTGAGCCGATGACCCGCACGAAAGAGCTGGCCGAGGTGATTGCGGCGGCAACACCGGTGAAGGATAAACACAAACACCCCGCGACCCGTACCTTCCAGGCGGTTCGCATCTGGGTAAACAGTGAACTGGAGGAAATAGAGCTGGCGCTAAAAAGCTCGCTCGACGTGCTGGCCCCGGGAGGGCGGTTGTCCATCATCAGCTTCCATTCGCTGGAGGACCGTATTGTGAAACGCTTTATGCGTGAACAAAGCCGCGGTCCACAGGTGCCAGCAGGGCTGCCGATGACGGAAGAACAACTCAGGAAGCTGGGTGGCCGTCAGTTGCGAGCATTAGGCAAGTTGATGCCGGGCGAAGAAGAGGTGGCAGAGAATCCACGCGCCCGTAGTTCAGTGCTGCGTATTGCAGAGAGGACGAACGCATGATCGGCAGAGTGACAGAGACCCTAAGCAAAGTTAAGGATTCGTTAGGAAGCAACGAGCGCCATGCCTTGCCTGGCGTGATCGGCGACGATCTTTTGCGGTTTGGGAAGCTGCCACTCTGCTTGTTCATTTGCATCATTGTGACGGCAGTAACGGTGGTGACGACAGCCCACCACACACGTTTATTGACTGCGCAACGCGAGCAGATGGTACTGGAACGCGATGCGCTGGATATTGAATGGCGAAACCTGATCCTTGAAGAAAACGCCCTCGGCGATCACAGCCGGGTCGAGCGGATCGCAACAGAAAAGCTGCAATTGCAGCATGTTGATCCTTCCCAGGAAAATATCGTAGTACAAAAATAAGGGAAAACGCGACGCATGAGAGCAGCGGCAAAAACGCTAAAACCAAAACGTCAGGAAGAACAGGCCAACTTTATCAGTTGGCGTTTTGCGTTGCTTTGCGGCTGCATTTTACTCGCGCTGGGCTTCCTGCTGGGACGTGTGGCGTGGCTACAAATCATCGCGCCTGACATGCTGGTGCGCCAGGGCGATATGCGCTCTCTGCGCGTACAGGAAGTCTCCACATCTCGCGGGATGATCACCGATCGTTCCGGTCGTCCGCTGGCGGTGAGCGTACCGGTGAAGGCGATCTGGGCCGATCCGAAAGAGCTGCACGATGCCGGTGGTATCACGCTCGACAACCGCTGGAAAGCGCTGTCTGACGCCCTGAAAATGCCGCTGGATCAGCTTGCCTCTCGCGTTAAAGCCAACCCGAAAGGGCGCTTTATCTATCTGGCGCGTCAGGTTAACCCTGACATGGCCGATTACATCAGAAAACTGAAGCTCCCGGGTATCCATCTGCGAGAAGAGTCTCGCCGTTACTATCCTTCCGGCGAAGTAACCGCTCACCTCATTGGTTTTACCAACGTCGACAGCCAGGGGATTGAAGGGGTTGAAAAAAGCTTCGATAAGTGGCTTACCGGTCAGCCGGGTGAGCGAATCGTGCGTAAAGACCGCTATGGTCGCGTGATTGAAGATATCTCTTCCACAGACAGCCAGGCCGCGCATAACCTGGCGTTGAGCATTGATGAACGCCTGCAGGCGCTGGTGTATCGCGAGCTGAACAATGCCGTGGCCTTTAACAAGGCGGAGTCGGGCAGCGCCGTGCTGGTGGATGTCAGCACTGGCGAAGTGCTGGCGATGGCCAACAGCCCGTCCTACAACCCGAACAACTTTACCGGTACCGCCAAAGATGCAATGCGTAACCGGGCCATTACCGACGTGTTCGAACCTGGCTCCACGGTGAAGCCGATGGTGGTGATGACGGCGCTGCAACGCGGCATCGTCAATGAGAACACGGTTCTGAACACGATCCCTTACCGAATCAACGGCCACGAGATTAAAGACGTGGCGCGCTACAGCGAATTGACCCTGACCGGGGTATTACAGAAGTCGAGTAACGTCGGTGTTTCAAAGCTGGCGTTAGCGATGCCGTCCTCAGCGTTAGTAGAGACTTACTCACGTTTTGGGCTAGGAAAGGCGACCAATTTGGGGTTGGTCGGAGAACGCAGTGGCTTATATCCTCAAAAACAACGGTGGTCTGACATAGAGAGGGCCACCTTCTCTTTCGGCTACGGGCTAATGGTAACCCCGTTACAGTTAGCGCGAGTCTACGCAACGATTGGCAGCTATGGCGTCTATCGCCCACTGTCGATTACCAAAGTTGATCCACCGGTTCCGGGCGAGCGTATCTTCCCGGAATCTATCGTTCGTACCGTTGTGCATATGATGGAAAGCGTAGCGCTACCTGGCGGTGGCGGCGTGAAGGCGGCGATCAAAGGCTATCGCATCGCCATTAAAACCGGTACGGCGAAAAAAGTGGGGCCAGACGGCCGCTACATCAACAAATACATTGCCTATACCGCAGGCGTTGCGCCTGCAAGCAATCCGCGTTTTGCGCTGGTGGTCGTCATTAACGATCCACAGGCGGGTAAATACTACGGCGGCGCCGTTTCAGCGCCTGTGTTCGGCGCCATCATGGGCGGCGTATTACGCACCATGAACGTTGAACCGGACGCGCTGGCAACGGGCGAAAAAAGTGAATTTGTAATTAATCAAGGCGAGGGTACAGGTGGCAGATCGTAATTTGCGCGACCTTCTCGCTCCGTGGGTGCCAAACGCACCTGAGCGAGCGCTACGGGAGATGGTACTGGACAGCCGTGTGGCTGCTTCCGGCGATCTTTTTGTGGCTGTAGTTGGTCATCAGGCGGACGGGCGTCGATATATCCCGCAGGCGATTGCGCAAGGTGTAGCTGCCATTATTGCTGAGGCTAAAGATGAGGCAACCGACGGTGAAATCCGTGAAATGCACGGTGTGCCGGTTATCTACCTTAGCCAGTTGAATGAGCGACTCTCCGCACTGGCGGGACGTTTTTATAACGAGCCTTCAGACCAGCTGCGTCTGGTGGGCGTGACGGGCACTAACGGTAAAACGACGACCACCCAATTGATGGCGCAATGGGCGCAACTGCTGGGAGAAACCGGCGCCGTAATGGGCACCGTGGGGAATGGGCTGCTGGGTAAAGTGAGCCCGACGGAAAACACCACCGGCTCCGCGGTTGACGTACAACATGTAATTGCTGGTCTGGCAGGGCAGGGTGCGACCTTTGCCGCGATGGAAGTCTCCTCTCATGGTCTGGTACAGCATCGTGTGGCGGCGTTGAAATTTGCCGCCTCCGTGTTCACGAACCTGAGTCGCGATCATCTTGATTATCATGGTGATATGGAGCATTACGAGGCCGCGAAATGGCTGCTCTTCTCCACGCATCACTATGGACAGGCCATCATCAACGCTGATGACGAAGTGGGGCGCCGCTGGCTTGCGAATCTGCCGGATGCGGTTGCGGTGTCGATGGAAGACCATATCAATCCGAACTGCCATGGCCGCTGGCTGAAGGCGGTTGAGGTTAATTATCACGACAGCGGCGCGACGATTCGCTTTGCCTCTTCCTGGGGTGAAGGCGAAATTGAAAGCCGCCTGATGGGGGCGTTTAACGTCAGCAACCTCCTGCTGGCGCTGGCAACGCTGCTGGCGTTGGGCTATCCGATGGACGAACTGCTCAACACCGCAGAGCGTCTGCAGCCCGTCTGTGGCCGTATGGAAGTGTTCAGTGCACCAGGTAAACCGACCGTTGTTGTCGATTATGCCCACACGCCGGATGCGCTGGAAAAAGCGCTTGAAGCGGCACGTCTGCACTGCGCCGGTAAGCTCTGGTGTGTGTTTGGCTGTGGGGGCGATCGCGACAAGGGCAAGCGTCCGTTGATGGGTGCTATCGCCGAACAGTTCGCGGATATTCCGGTTGTGACCGATGACAACCCGCGTACTGAAGAACCGCGCGCCATTATCAACGATATCCTGGCCGGTATGCTGGACGCAGGACGTGCCCGCGTGGTGGAAGGCCGTGCGGAAGCCGTGACCAACGCCATCATGCAGGCGCAGGAGAACGATGTCGTGCTCCTGGCGGGTAAAGGCCATGAAGATTATCAGATTGTTGGCAATCGTCGTCTGGACTATTCGGACCGTGTAACGGCAGCGCGTCTGTTGGGAGTGGTGGCATGATCAGCTTAACGCTCGGCAAGGCGGCAACCCTCCTGCAGGGTACGTTACATGGTCAGGATCTGACCATCGACGCCGTGACGACAGATACCCGCAAAGTGACCGCCGGGTGCCTGTTTGTGGCGCTGAAGGGCGAACGTTTTGACGCCCACGATTTTGCTGAACAGGCGAAAGAGAATGGTGCGGGTGCGCTGCTGGTGAACCGCAAACTCGATATCGATTTACCGCAGATTGTGGTGAAGGATACGCGCCTTGCCTTTGGTGAACTGGCCGCATGGGTTCGTCAGCAGGTGCCAGCTCGCGTTGTTGCTCTGACGGGATCTTCGGGCAAAACGTCAGTAAAAGAGATGACGGCGGCGATCCTCAGTCAGTGCGGTAACACGCTTTACACCGCAGGCAATCTAAATAATGACATCGGCGTGCCGATGACATTGCTTCGCCTCACCAAAGAGCATGACTTTGCGGTGATTGAATTAGGGGCAAACCACCAGGGTGAAATTGCCTGGACGGTCAGCCTGACGCGTCCGGAGGCTGCGCTGGTGAACAACCTGGCCGCCGCGCATCTGGAAGGTTTCGGTTCACTTGAAGGCGTGGCGAAAGCCAAAGGTGAGATCTATACCGGCCTGCCGGATAACGGTATCGCCATTATGAATGCCGATAATAACGACTGGTTGAACTGGCAGAGCATCATCGGTTCACGTAAGACGTGGCGCTTCTCGCCTAATGCGGCAGACAGTGATTTTACCGCGACCCATATCCATGTGACTTCGCATGGCACGGAATTCACGCTCAATACCCCAACGGGAGGCATTGAGGTTCTGCTGCCGCTGCCGGGTCGCCATAACATCGCCAATGCGCTTGCTGCCGCGGCGCTGTCGATGGCCGTCGGCGCAACACATGACGCGATCAAAACTGGCCTTGCGAATTTAAAAGCCGTACCGGGACGTCTGTTCCCAGTCCAGCTTGCAGAAAACAAACTGCTGCTGGATGACTCCTACAACGCGAACGTCGGTTCGATGACGGCAGCCGTACAGGTGTTGTCCGAAATGCCAGGCTATCGCGTGATGGTGGTTGGCGATATGGCCGAGTTGGGCGATGAGAGCGAAGCCTGTCATATCCAGGTGGGTGAAGCCGCGAAAGCGGCCGGGCTGGATTGCGTACTGAGCGCAGGAAAACTGAGCCAGGCGATTAGCCATGCCAGCGGTGTTGGCGAACATTTTGCCGATAAAGCCGCACTGATTGAACGTCTGAAGACGTTGATTGCTGAAAAACAAATTGTGACTGTGTTAGTGAAAGGTTCACGTAGTGCCGCCATGGAAGAGGTAGTGCACGCATTACAGGAGAACGGGACATGTTAGTTTGGCTGGCCGAACATTTGGTCAAATATTACTCAGGCTTTAACGTCTTTTCCTATCTGACGTTTCGCGCCATCGTCAGCCTGCTGACTGCGCTGTTCATCTCGTTGTGGATGGGCCCGCGCATGATTGCCCGTCTGCAAAAACTCTCTTTCGGCCAGGTTGTGCGTAACGATGGTCCGGAATCGCACTTCAGCAAGCGCGGTACGCCAACCATGGGCGGGATTATGATCCTGACCGCGATCGTGGTTTCCGTGCTGCTGTGGGCCTATCCATCCAACCCGTACGTCTGGTGTGTCCTGACTGTGCTGGTGGGCTACGGAATCATTGGATTTGTTGATGATTACCGCAAAGTGGTACGTAAAGACACGAAAGGTCTGATCGCCCGCTGGAAATATTTCTGGATGTCGGTAATTGCGCTGGGCGTGGCCTTCGCGCTGTATCTGGCCGGAAAAGATACTCCCGCTACCGAGCTGGTGGTGCCGTTCTTTAAAGACGTCATGCCGCAACTGGGGCTGTTCTACATTCTGCTGGCGTACTTCGTGATTGTGGGCACCGGTAACGCGGTGAACCTGACCGATGGTCTGGATGGCCTGGCCATTATGCCAACGGTCTTCGTGGCCGCAGGTTTCGCGCTGGTGGCGTGGGCGACCGGCAACATGAACTTTGCCAACTATCTGCACATTCCTTATCTGCGTCACGCGGGCGAGCTGGTGATCGTCTGTACGGCCATTGTCGGGGCGGGGCTGGGCTTCCTGTGGTTCAACACCTATCCGGCCCAGGTCTTTATGGGTGACGTCGGTTCACTGGCTCTGGGCGGCGCGCTGGGTATTATTGCCGTGCTGCTGCGCCAGGAGTTCCTGCTGGTGATCATGGGCGGGGTATTCGTGGTTGAGACCCTGTCGGTGATCCTGCAGGTCGGTTCCTTTAAGCTGCGCGGCCAGCGCATCTTCCGTATGGCACCGATTCACCATCACTATGAACTGAAAGGCTGGCCAGAGCCGCGCGTCATCGTGCGCTTCTGGATTATTTCGCTGATGCTGGTGCTGATTGGCCTGGCAACGCTGAAGGTACGTTAATCATGGCAGATTACCAGGGCAAAAAAGTCGTTATCATCGGGTTGGGCCTTACTGGCCTGTCCTGCGTGGACTTTTTCCTTGCGCGCGGCGTGACGCCGCGGGTGATGGATACGCGTGTTTTTCCGCCGGGTCTGGACAAACTGCCGGAACAGGTTGAACGCCACCTTGGTGGTCTGAATGATGACTGGCTGCAGGCAGCCGATCTGATTGTGGCCAGCCCCGGTATGGCGCTGGCGCACCCTTCACTGAGCGCCGCAGCCGATGCGGGCGTTGAGATTGTCGGTGATATCGAGCTGTTCTGTCGCGAAGCGCAGGCGCCAGTTATCGCCATTACCGGCTCTAACGGAAAAAGCACCGTCACTACCCTGGTGGGTGAGATGGCGAAAGCGGCGGGCAAAAATGTCGGCGTTGGCGGCAACATTGGTTTGCCGGCACTGATGCTGCTGGACAAAGGCTGCGAGCTGTACGTACTGGAACTCTCCAGCTTCCAGCTGGAAACCACCTCCAGCCTGCATGCGGCCGCGGCCACAATCCTGAACGTGACCGAAGATCATATGGACAGGTATCCGTTTGGTCTACAGCAGTATCGCGCAGCCAAACTGCGTATATATGAAAATGCCAAAGTCTGCGTCGTTAACGCCGATGATGCCCTGACCATGCCGGTACGCGGTGCCGATGACCGCTGCATCAGCTTTGGTATCACCATGGGTGATTATCATCTGAACCGTCAGCTGGGTGAAACCTGGCTGCGGGTGAAAGGTGAGAAGGTGTTGAACGTGAAGGAGATGAAGCTTTCCGGTCAGCATAACTACACCAATGCGCTGGCGGCGCTGGCGCTGGCGGATGCCGTCGGTTTGCCACGCTCCTCCAGCCTGCAGGCGCTGACCACCTTTACCGGACTGGCGCACCGTTTCCAGCTGGCGCTGGAGCATAACGGCGTACGCTGGATCAATGATTCCAAAGCCACCAACGTAGGCAGTACAGAGGCCGCGCTGAATGGTTTGCAGGTGGAAGGTACTCTGCATCTGCTGCTGGGTGGCGACGGTAAGTCCGCCGATTTCACCTCCCTGAAGCAGTATCTCTCCGGCGATAACATCCGTCTCTACTGCTTTGGTCGTGATGGCAGGGAACTGGCGGAATTGCGTCCTGAGATCGCCGAGCAGACCGAAACCATGGAACAGGCAATGCGCCTGATTGCTCCTCGCGTGAAGCCGGGCGATATGGTGCTGCTCTCTCCGGCATGCGCCAGCCTTGATCAATTCAAGAATTTCGAACAGCGTGGTGATCTCTTTACCCGCCTGGCGAAGGAGTTAGGCTGATGCGTTTATCTCTCCCTCGCCTGAAAATGCCGCGCTTCCCAGGATTTGGTGTCCTGGTGTGGTTGTTTGCGGCACTGAAAGGCTGGGTGATGGGCTCTCGTCAGAAAGATAACGACAGCCTGATCATGTACGATCGCACGCTCTTCTGGCTCACCCTGGGGCTGGCGGCGGTCGGCTTTATTATGGTGACGTCAGCATCAATGCCCGTCGGGCAGCGACTGGCGAACGATCCTTTCCTGTTTGCCAAGCGTGATGGTCTGTACATCATCCTGGCGTTCTGTCTTGCGCTGATAACCTTACGTCTGCCAATGGCGTTCTGGCAGCGACACAGTACCGCGATGCTGATCGCCTCGATCATCATGCTGCTGATCGTGCTGGTGGTGGGGAGTTCCGTAAACGGGGCATCGCGCTGGATCGCCTTTGGTCCGCTGCGTATTCAGCCTGCAGAATTTACCAAACTGTCCCTGTTCTGCTACCTGGCGAACTACCTGGTGCGCAAAGTAGATGAAGTGCGTAACAACCTTCGCGGCTTCCTGAAACCGATGGGCGTGATTCTGGTGCTGGCGGTCTTACTGCTGGCGCAGCCTGACCTCGGTACCGTGGTGGTACTGTTTGTGACGACGCTGGCGATGCTGTTCCTGGCGGGGGCGAAACTGTGGCAGTTCATCGCCATTATCGGGATGGGTATTTCAGCGGTTGTCCTGCTGATCCTTGCTGAACCATACCGTATCCGCCGTGTGACCTCGTTCTGGAACCCGTGGGAAGACCCGTTTGGCAGTGGCTATCAGCTGACGCAGTCACTCATGGCGTTTGGCCGCGGTGAAGTCTGGGGACAAGGCCTGGGCAACTCGGTTCAGAAACTGGAGTATTTACCCGAAGCGCATACTGACTTCATCTTCTCCATTATTGCGGAAGAACTGGGTTATATCGGTGTGGTATTAGCGCTATTAATGGTATTCTTCGTCGCTTTCCGCGCCATGTCGATTGGGCGGAAAGCGCTGGAGATCGATCACCGCTTCTCAGGTTTCTTAGCCTGTTCAATTGGTATCTGGTTTAGCTTCCAGGCATTGGTTAACGTCGGGGCCGCAGCGGGTATGCTGCCGACCAAGGGCCTGACGTTGCCGTTGATCAGTTATGGTGGTTCCAGTCTGTTGATCATGTCGACGGCCATCATGATGTTGTTACGTATAGATTATGAAACGCGTCTGGAAAAAGCCCAGGCGTTTACACGAGGTTCACGATGAATCAACCGAAGCGGTTAATGGTGATGGCAGGCGGTACCGGTGGACATGTGTTCCCGGGGCTGGCGGTTGCGCACCATTTAATGGCTCAGGGCTGGCAGGTACGCTGGCTGGGAACCGCAGACCGCATGGAGGCCGACCTGGTACCGAAGCACGGTATTGAGATCGACTTTATTCGTATTTCTGGCCTTCGTGGCAAAGGCATTAAGGCCCAGCTTCTGGCGCCGGTGCGCATTTTCAACGCATGGCGTCAGGCGCGCAGCATCATGAAGCGCTTTCAGCCGGATGTGGTGCTGGGCATGGGCGGTTATGTTTCCGGTCCGGGCGGACTTGCCGCGTGGTCGTTGGGCATTCCTGTTGTGTTGCATGAGCAGAATGGTATTGCCGGACTGACCAACAAGTGGCTGGCGAAAATCGCCACCAAAGTGATGCAGGCATTTCCTGGTGCGTTCCCGAAAGCGGACGTCGTCGGGAACCCGGTGCGTGTGGATGTGCTGGCGCTGCCGTTGCCGGATACCCGCATGGCTGGCCGTGAAGGCCCTGTTCGCGTGCTGGTCGTCGGCGGATCGCAGGGCGCACGCATCCTGAACCAGACGATGCCGCAGGTTGCCGCAAAGCTGGGTGATGCCGTGACCATCTGGCATCAAAGCGGAAAAGGCGCTCAGCAGACCGTTGAGCAGGCTTATGCGGCAGAAGGTCAGCCGCAGCACAAAGTGACGGAATTTATCGACGATATGGCGGCAGCGTACGCCTGGGCCGATGTCGTGGTCTGTCGCTCCGGTGCATTAACGGTGAGTGAAATTGCCGCCGCGGGTTTACCGGCTCTGTTTGTGCCGTTCCAGCACAAAGATCGTCAGCAGTACTGGAATGCGCTGCCGCTTGAAAAAGCCGGTGCCGCGAAAATATTCGAGCAGCCACAATTTACCGCCGATGCGGTCGCCACCACCCTGGCGGGCTGGAACCGGGAAACATTAATGGAGATGGCGCAACGTGCACGTGCGGCGGCCATTCCTGATGCAACGGAGCGGGTGGCAAAAGAAGTGAGCCTGGCAGCTCAGGCTTAACCCTCGCAGCGCGTGAAGCGCGGCACGAATTTTTTAAGTAGTCGATGGCGTTTAGAGAATGAATACACAACAACTGGCAAAACTGCGTTCAATCGTGCCCGAGATGCGTCGCGTCCGGCACATTCACTTTGTTGGCATCGGTGGTGCTGGCATGGGCGGTATTGCCGAAGTGTTAGCTAACGAAGGCTATCAGATCAGCGGGTCTGACCTGGCGCCAAACCCTGTTACGCAGCAACTGGCGTCGCTTGGGGCGACTATCTATTTCAACCATCGCCCGGAAAACGTGCGCGATGCGAGTGTGGTGGTGGTATCCAGCGCCATCTCCTCTGATAACCCGGAAATTGTGGCCGCGCATGAAGCGCGTATTCCGGTGATCCGCCGCGCGGAAATGCTGGCAGAGCTGATGCGTTTCCGTCACGGGATTGCGATTGCCGGGACGCACGGTAAAACCACGACCACGGCGATGGTTTCCAGTATTTATGCCGAAGCGGGTCTCGACCCGACGTTCGTCAACGGTGGTCTGGTAAAAGCAGCAGGTGTGCATGCGCGTCTGGGCCACAGCCGTTATCTGATTGCGGAAGCGGATGAGAGCGATGCGTCGTTCCTGCATCTGCAGCCGATGGTGGCGATTGTCACTAACATCGAAGCTGACCACATGGATACCTACCAGGGCGACTTCGAGAACTTAAAGCAGACCTTTATCAACTTCCTGCATAACCTGCCGTTCTATGGACGCGCGGTAATGTGTGTGGACGATCCGGTCATTCGCGAGTTGTTGCCGCGGGTTGGTCGTCAGATCACCACCTATGGTTTCAATGAAGACGCGGATGTTCGCGTGGAAGAGTACAAACAGATTGGTGCGCAGGGGCATTTCACCCTGGCGCGTCAGGACAAAGAACTGCTGCACGTGACGCTGAACGCACCAGGCCGTCATAACGCCCTGAACGCAGCCGCGGCGGTGGCCGTCGCAACAGAAGAAGGCATTGATGACGATGCGATCCTGCGTGCTCTGGAAAGCTTCCAGGGAACCGGGCGTCGTTTCGACTTCCTTGGCGAATTCCCGCTGGATGCGGTAAACGGTAAACCGGGTACTGCCATGCTGGTAGACGACTATGGCCACCATCCAACCGAAGTGGACGCGACCATTAAGGCCGCACGTGCGGGATGGCCAGAGAAGAACCTGGTGATGATCTTCCAGCCACACCGTTTTACGCGTACGCGCGATCTGTATGACGATTTCGCCAGCGTGCTGTCCCAGGTGGACACATTGCTGATGCTGGATGTTTATTCTGCAGGTGAAACGCCGATCCCGGGCGCGGACAGCCGTTCTCTGTGTCGAACCATTCGCGGACGCGGTAAAGTAGACCCTATTTTGGTTTCGGATCCTGCTCAGGTCGCCGAAATTCTGGCGCCGGTACTGACAGGTAACGATTTGATTCTGATTCAGGGCGCGGGAAATATCGGCAAAATCGCCCGTACCTTAGCTGAAATCAAACTGAAGCCGCAAACTCAGGAGGATGAGCATCATGGCTGATAAGATTGCTGTCCTGTCTGGCGGCACCTCCGCCGAGCGCGAGGTTTCCCTGAATTCAGGCGCTGCGGTACTGGCGGGCCTGCGTGAGGCTGGCGTTAATGCACATCTGGTCGATCCGAAAGAGGTCGATGTAACGCAGCTGAAAGCAATGGGCTTCGATAAAGTCTTTATTGCTCTGCACGGTCGTGGGGGAGAAGACGGTACCCTGCAAGGGTTGCTGGATCTCATCGGTATGCCCTACACCGGCAGCGGCGTGATGGCCTCCGCCATCTCAATGGATAAACTGCGCAGTAAGCTGCTGTGGCAGGGAGCGGGTTTGCCGGTTGCGCGGTGGGTTGCGTTGACGCGCCGCGAATTTGAAATGGGCCTTCAGGATAGCGTTAATGCACGCATTGCTGAGCTGGGCTTACCGGTTATTGTAAAGCCCAGCCGTGAAGGGTCGAGCGTTGGGATGTCCAAAGTTGATAAAGCTGACGATTTATCGTCAGCTTTAGCGCTGGCATTTCAACACGATGAAGAAGTTCTGATTGAAAAATGGCTCAGCGGGCCGGAATTTACCGTGGCGATGCTTGGTGAAGAAATTTTACCGTCGATTCGCATCCAACCTGCTGGCGTCTTCTATGATTATGAGGCGAAGTATCTCTCTGACGAGACGCAATATTTCTGCCCAGCAGGTCTTGAAGCAGAACGTGAAGCGGATTTACAGTCCCTGGTGCTTAAAGCCTGGCATATTCTTGGTTGCAGTGGCTGGGGACGCATTGATGTGATGCTCGACAGCGATGGGCAATTTTATTTGCTGGAAGCGAATACTTCTCCAGGCATGACCAGCCACAGCCTTGTGCCGATGGCCGCGCGTCAGGCGGGGATGAGCTTCTCGCAGTTAGTCGTACGTATTCTGGACCAGGCGGGCTGATATGTCTCAGGCTGCATTGAACACGCGCAACCGCGATGACGAGGAAGAATATTCTTCTTCACGCCGGAGTAATGGAACGCGTCTTGCAGGGATTATTTTCCTGCTCGGGGTGCTGTGCACCGTGTTTATCAGCGGCTGGATGGTACTGGGCTGGATGGAAGATGCGCAGCGGTTGCCGCTGTCGAAGCTGGTGGTCACCGGTGAACGCCACTACACGCGTAACGATGATATTCGCCAGTCGATTCTGGCACTGGGGTCGCCTGGCACCTTTATGACGCAGGATGTCAACATTATCCAGAGTCAGATTGAACGTCTGCCCTGGATAAAACAGGCGAGTGTAAGAAAGCAATGGCCTGATGAATTGAAGATTCATCTGGTTGAATATGTGCCCATTGCGCGTTGGAATGATCAGCACATGGTTGACGTAGACGGAAATTCCTTCAGCGTCCCGGCCGATCGTGTCAACAAGCAAAATTTACCGATGTTGTATGGTCCTGAAGGCAGCGAAAACGAAGTGTTACAGGGTTTTCGCGAGATGGGGCAAGTGCTGGCGAAGGACAGGTTTACGTTAAAAGAAGCTGCGATGACGGCGCGCCGTTCGTGGCAGCTCACCTTAACGAATGGCATTAAGCTCAACCTTGGCCGCGGCGACACGATGAAGCGTCTGGCGCGTTTTGTAGAACTTTACCCGGTTTTACAGCAGCAGGCACAGACTGACGGCAAACGGATAAGCTACGTTGATTTGCGCTATGACTCAGGCGCAGCAGTCGGTTGGGTACCGGCTCCGGTCGAGGAACCTAATCAGCAACAGAATCAGGCACAGGTACAGGCAGAACAACAATGATCAAGGCGACGGACAGAAAACTGGTAGTTGGACTGGAGATTGGCACCGCGAAGGTTGCCGCTTTAGTAGGGGAAGTTCTGCCCGACGGTATGGTCAATATCATTGGCGTGGGCAGCTGCCCGTCCCGTGGTATGGATAAAGGTGGGGTAAACGATCTTGAGTCGGTGGTGAAATGCGTGCAGCGCGCCATCGATCAGGCTGAATTAATGGCAGATTGCCAGATTTCCTCTGTCTATCTGGCCCTCTCTGGTAAGCATATCAGCTGCCAGAACGAAATCGGCATGGTGCCCATTTCTGAAGAAGAAGTGACGCAGGAAGACGTTGAAAACGTAGTACACACGGCGAAATCTGTGCGTGTCCGCGATGAGCACCGCGTATTGCACGTGATTCCGCAAGAGTACGCGATTGACTACCAGGAAGGGATCAAGAACCCGGTTGGTCTGTCTGGCGTGCGTATGCAGGCAAAAGTGCACCTGATCACATGTCACAACGATATGGCGAAGAACATCGTAAAAGCCGTTGAACGTTGTGGCCTGAAAGTTGACCAACTTATTTTCGCCGGTCTGGCGGCAAGCTATTCCGTGCTGACCGAAGATGAACGTGAACTGGGCGTCTGTGTGGTCGATATTGGTGGTGGTACAATGGATATGGCCGTGTATACCGGCGGTGCCCTGCGCCACACCAAAGTGATCCCTTACGCGGGGAACGTGGTGACCAGCGATATTGCCTACGCGTTTGGTACGCCGCCAAGCGATGCAGAAGCGATTAAAGTGCGCCACGGTTGTGCGCTGGGGTCTATCGTTGGCAAAGATGAGAGCGTTGAAGTGCCAAGCGTGGGCGGTCGTCCGCCGCGTAGCCTGCAGCGCCAGACGTTGGCAGAGGTGATTGAGCCGCGCTATACCGAGCTGCTCAACCTGGTCAACGAAGAGATTTTGCAATTACAGGAACAGCTTCGCCAGCAGGGCGTAAAACATCATCTTGCGGCGGGGATTGTATTAACCGGCGGTGCAGCGCAAATTGAAGGTCTTGCGGCCTGTGCGCAGCGTGTGTTCCATACGCAGGTGCGTATTGGCGCACCGCTGAATATTACCGGTTTAACGGATTATGCCCAGGAGCCTTACTATTCAACGGCTGTTGGCCTGCTCCACTACGGGAAAGAATCCCATCTCAGTGGTGAAGCAGAAGTGGAAAAACGCGTCTCAGTAGGGTCGTGGGTCAAACGACTGAACAACTGGCTGCGAAAAGAGTTTTAATTTTTTTAAGAGACCGGAGAGAATTAACGGTCTCGGGCGACAGGCACAACGGAGAGAGAAATTATGTTTGAACCTATGGAACTGACCAACGACGCGGTGATTAAAGTCATCGGCGTCGGTGGCGGCGGCGGTAACGCCGTAGAGCATATGGTGCGCGAGCGCATTGAAGGTGTTGAATTCTTTGCGGTTAACACCGATGCACAGGCACTGCGTAAGACGGCAGTCGGCCAGACTATCCAGATCGGTGGTGGCATCACCAAAGGTCTGGGCGCAGGGGCTAACCCGGAAGTAGGTCGCAATGCGGCTGAAGAAGATCGTGAAGCGCTGCGTGCTGCACTGGAAGGTGCGGACATGGTCTTCATCGCAGCAGGTATGGGTGGCGGTACAGGTACCGGCGCAGCACCTGTTGTGGCTGAAGTGGCTAAAGATTTAGGTATCCTGACCGTTGCTGTCGTGACCAAGCCTTTCAATTTTGAAGGCAAGAAACGTATGGCCTTCGCGGAGCAGGGTATCACCGAGCTGTCCAAGCATGTGGACTCGCTGATCACCATCCCGAACGACAAACTGCTGAAAGTGCTGGGTCGCGGTATCTCTCTGCTGGATGCCTTTGGCGCAGCAAACGACGTGCTGAAAGGCGCGGTTCAGGGTATCGCTGAACTGATTACCCGTCCTGGCCTGATGAACGTTGACTTTGCTGACGTTCGCACCGTGATGTCCGAAATGGGCTACGCGATGATGGGCTCCGGCGTGGCGAGCGGTGAAGACCGTGCGGAAGAAGCGGCAGAAATGGCTATCTCTTCTCCGCTGCTGGAAGATATCGATCTGTCGGGTGCGCGTGGCGTGCTGGTCAACATCACCGCTGGCTTCGACCTGCGTCTGGATGAGTTCGAAACCGTGGGTAACACCATCCGTGCGTTCGCCTCTGACAACGCGACCGTGGTAATCGGTACCTCCCTTGATCCGGAAATGAACGACGAGCTGCGTGTAACGGTTGTTGCTACCGGTATCGGTATGGACAAGCGTCCTGAAATCACTCTGGTGACGAACAAGCAGACTCAGCAACCGGTAATGGATCGTTACCAGCAGCACGGTATGTCTCCTCTGACTCAGGAGCAAAAACCGGCCGCGAAAGTGGTTAATGACCCAACGCCGCAAACGGCGAAAGAGCCAGATTATCTGGATATCCCGGCGTTCCTGCGTAAGCAAGCTGACTAAGAATTGGCTGGAATTTGGGGATTTCCGCTCTTTGTGCTAAACTGGCCCACCGTTAGTGATATACACTCTCGGTTGGATAGTTAATTTGGCGAGATTATACGATGATCAAACAAAGGACACTTAAACGTATCGTTCAGGCGACGGGTGTCGGTTTACATACCGGCAAGAAAGTCACCCTGACGTTACGCCCTGCGCCGGCCAATACCGGGGTCATCTATCGTCGCACCGACTTGAATCCACCGGTAGATTTTCCGGCCGATGCCAAATCTGTGCGTGATACTATGCTCTGTACTTGTCTGGTGAACGAGCATGACGTGCGGATTTCTACCGTAGAGCATCTGAACGCCGCCCTGGCGGGTCTGGGTATCGACAACATTATTGTTGAAGTCGATGCGCCAGAAATCCCAATCATGGATGGTAGTGCTGCTCCGTTCGTTTATCTGTTGCTGGATGCCGGCATCGAAGAACTGAACTGCGCAAAGAAATTTGTTCGCATCAAAGAGACCGTTCGCGTCGAAGATGGCGACAAGTGGGCTGAATTCAAACCGTACAATGGTTTCTCGTTGGACTTCACCATCGATTTTAACCATCCGGCGATTGATGCCAGTACCCAGCGCTATGCGATGAACTTCTCTGCTGATGCGTTTATGCGCCAGATCAGCCGTGCTCGTACTTTCGGCTTCATGCGTGATATCGAATATCTGCAGTCCCGCGGCCTGTGCCTGGGCGGCAGCTTCGATTGTGCCATCGTTGTTGACGATTATCGCGTACTGAACGAAGACGGTCTGCGTTTCGAAGATGAATTCGTTCGCCACAAAATGCTTGATGCAATTGGCGACTTGTTCATGTGTGGTCACAACATTATTGGTGCATTTACCGCGTTCAAATCCGGTCATGCGTTGAATAACAAACTCTTGCAGGCCGTCCTGGCAAAACAGGAAGCCTGGGAGTATGTGACCTTCGAAGACGAAGCTGAACTGCCGCTGGCCTTCAAAGCCCCTGGCCTGGTTCTGGCGTAACGGTTCAAGCCGTCTCGTAAAAAAATCGACTGGTTAACCTGGTACTCTCTCCGACCAGGGAAACCAGTCGTTTTTATTTTTACCTTTCTTCATTTTGCCCCAGCTTCCCCTTTCGCTTAGCAGGCGTAGAAAATCTGTGCGTTAGCTGCATTCTTGACCGTTTTTCCCCGCTGCAGTACGTCATTCCTGCTGCTGTGTATTGGCTTTAGTGGTAATATCTGGGCGCTTAAAAGAATAACTGAACTCAGCCTGTTTAAGATGGGCTTATGTGGTGGAGCAAGTGAGCGGAATTCTGACGCGCTGGCGACAATTTGGCAGACGTTACTTCTGGCCGCATCTCTTATTAGGGATGGTCGCGGCGAGTTTCGGCTTGCCTGCGCTCAGTAACAGCGCTGAAGCTGCCACACCGGCAAAGACGTCAACCACCAAACACGATCTCACCGCGCGCGTTAACTTCACCAATCTTGCGTGGCTTGAAGCCAGCCGCCGTCCTAACTTTTCGGTAGATTACTGGCAGCAGCACGCCATCCGCACGGTTATTCGCCATCTGTCATTTGCAATGGCGCCACAGGCCATACCGGTTGCTGAAGAGACGCTGCCGGTTCAGGCGCAACATCTTGCGCTGCTGGATACGCTCAACGCGCTGTTGACGCAGGACAGCCAGCCAGCTGTTAGCGTTCCGCAGACAGCGCAATCCGTCGTTGTTTCACCCGCCACATTCTCTGTCTCGACGTGGATAAGCCAGGTTCACGGCATTCGCGCCGGGCCTCAGCGCCTCAGTTAAATTAACCGTTTTCAATACCTTAATTTATCTGCCCGTTATGGGGCGTTTGAGAATTTATTATGCTAATCAAATTATTAACCAAAGTTTTTGGTAGTCGTAACGATCGTACCCTGCGCCGTATGCGCAAAGCTGTCGCTGTCATCAACGGTATGGAACCGGCGATGGAAAAGCTGTCTGATGACGAGCTGAAAGCGAAAACCGCAGAATTCCGCGCACGCCTGGAAAAAGGCGAAACCTTAGAAAGCCTGATCCCGGAAGCCTTCGCGGTTGTGCGTGAAGCGAGTAAACGTGTATTCGGCATGCGTCACTTCGACGTGCAGCTGCTGGGCGGTATGGTGCTTAACGAGCGCTGCATCGCGGAAATGCGTACAGGTGAAGGTAAAACCCTGACCGCGACGCTGCCTGCCTACCTGAACGCACTGACCGGCAAAGGCGTGCACGTCGTGACCGTCAACGACTATCTGGCACAGCGTGACGCCGAAAATAACCGTCCATTGTTCGAATTCCTGGGGATGACCGTCGGCATCAACATGTCCGGTCTCCCTGCGCCAGCCAAGCGCGAAGCGTATAACGCCGATATCACCTACGGTACCAACAACGAATACGGCTTCGACTACCTGCGTGACAACATGGCGTTCAGCCCTGAAGAACGTGTGCAGCGTAAATTGCACTATGCGCTGGTGGATGAGGTGGACTCCATTCTGATCGATGAAGCGCGTACCCCGCTGATCATCTCCGGCCCGGCCGAAGACAGCTCTGATATGTACCGTAAAGTCGACAAAATCATTCCACACCTGCTGCGTCAGGAGAAAGAAGACTCCGATACCTTCCAGGGTGAAGGCCACTTCTCCGTTGATGAAAAAGCGCGCCAGGTGAACCTGACTGAACGTGGTCTGGTTAAAATTGAAGAGCTGTTAGTGGCTGAAGGCATCATGGAAGAGGGTGAGTCTCTTTACTCCCCGAGCAACATCATGCTGATGCACCACGTGACTGCCGCACTGCGCGCCCATGCGCTGTTCACTCGCGATGTCGACTACATCGTCAAAGACGGCGAAGTCATCATCGTTGATGAGCACACCGGCCGTACCATGCAGGGTCGTCGCTGGTCTGACGGTCTGCACCAGGCTGTTGAAGCCAAAGAAGGCGTGGATATTCAAAACGAAAACCAGACGCTGGCGTCTATTACCTTCCAGAACTACTTCCGTCTGTACGAGAAGCTGGCAGGGATGACCGGTACAGCAGATACCGAAGCGTTTGAATTCAGCTCCATCTACAAACTGGATACCGTTGTCGTTCCAACCAACCGTCCAATGATCCGTAAGGACATGCCGGACCTGGTCTACATGACCGAAGCGGAAAAAATTCAGGCAATCATCGAAGATATTCGTGAACGTACTGCTAAAGGCCAGCCGGTTCTGGTGGGGACCATCTCCATCGAGAAATCCGAAGTGGTGTCTAATGAGCTGACCAAAGCGGGTATCAAGCACAACGTACTGAACGCCAAATTCCACGCCAAAGAAGCAGATATCGTTGCGCAGGCGGGTTATCCGGCGGCCGTGACCATCGCCACCAACATGGCGGGTCGTGGTACCGATATTATGCTGGGCGGTAGCTGGCAGGCCGAAGTGGCTGAGCTGGAAAACCCAACGCCGGAACAGATTGCGCAGATCAAAGCCGACTGGCAGGTGCGTCATGACGCGGTTCTGGCATCTGGTGGTCTGCACATCATTGGTACCGAGCGTCACGAATCACGTCGTATCGATAACCAGCTGCGTGGTCGTGCAGGTCGTCAGGGGGATGCCGGTTCTTCCCGCTTCTACCTGTCGATGGAAGATGCGCTGATGCGTATCTTCGCCTCTGACCGTGTTTCCGGCATGATGCGTAAGCTGGGGATGAAACCTGGTGAAGCCATTGAGCACCCATGGGTGACCAAAGCGATTGCCAACGCGCAGCGTAAAGTGGAAAGCCGCAACTTCGATATTCGTAAGCAGCTGCTGGAATATGACGACGTCGCCAACGATCAGCGTCGTGCTATCTATACCCAGCGTAACGAACTGCTGGACGTATCCGATGTAAGCGAAACCATCAACAGCATTCGTGAAGATGTGTTCAAAGCGACTATCGATGCGCACATTCCGCCTCAGTCTCTGGAAGAGATGTGGGATATCGAAGGCCTTCAGGAGCGCCTGAAAAACGACTTCGACCTCGACCTGCCAATCAAAGAGTGGCTGGATAAAGAGCCTGAACTGCACGAAGAGACCCTGCGCGAGCGTATCTACGAAACCGCTCTGGAAGTATACAAGCGTAAGGAAGAGGTTGTGGGTGCTGAGATGATGCGTCACTTCGAAAAAGGGGTGATGCTGCAGACGCTGGACTCACTGTGGAAAGAGCACCTGGCGGCGATGGACTACCTGCGTCAGGGGATCCACCTGCGTGGCTATGCGCAGAAAGATCCCAAGCAGGAGTACAAGCGCGAATCCTTCTCGATGTTTGCCTCCATGCTGGAGTCGCTGAAATATGAAGTTATCAGCACCCTGAGCAAAGTGCAGGTGCGTATGCCGGAAGAAGTGGAAGCGATGGAGCAACAGCGTCGTGAGGAAGCCGAGCGTCTGGCACAGATGCAGCAGCTTAGCCACCAGACTGACGATAGCGAAGCCGCTGCGGCAATCGCCGCGCAAACTGGCGATCGCAAAGTGGGGCGTAACGATCCGTGTCCATGCGGTTCCGGTAAAAAATATAAGGCGTGCCACGGCCGTCTGAGCTAAGTTCATAAAAAACGAAAAGGCGCAGAAATCTGCGCCTTTTTTATGGAAGTGACAATATGAAAATACTGCAAATTGCTGTCGGGATTATTCGCAACCCGCAAAACCAAATCTTCATTACGCAACGTGCCGCTGACGCCCACATGGCAAACAAGTGGGAGTTTCCTGGCGGGAAAATCGAGTCCGGTGAAACGCCGGAGCAGGCGCTGGTGCGTGAGCTTCAGGAAGAGGTCGGCATTACTCCGATTGGCGCAACGCTGTTTGATAAGCTGGAATACCAGTTTCCGGATCGTCACATCACGCTGTGGTTCTGGCTTGTGGAAAGCTGGGAGGGGGAACCCTGGGGGAAAGAGGGTCAACCGGGTGGCTGGGTTTCGCTTCACGCGAGTGATGCCGAAAAATTTCCTCCGGCAAATGCGCCCGTCATATCCCGGCTAACGGGCAACCTGTAGGCCTGCTAAGCGAAGCGCCAGCAGGCTTTGAACTCTACTGCTGGTTCTCGCTCCAGTCATCGCTGTCCGAGAGATCGCCTTCACTTGGAATGCGTTTCTCTTCCGCCGCCCATTCGCCCAGGTCAATTAACTGACAGCGCTTACAGCAGAATGGGCGAAACGGACTCACCTCTCCCCAGACAACAGTTTTGCCACAGGTTGGGCAGTTTACGGTGGTTACATCAGACATAGGCACTCCTTAACAACAGGCCAGTTCAAAATCGAGGCGTTCCGGCACGGTGCCATTTTCACTATCCAGCGGCATAAAGCGAATCGCAAAACGACTCTTATGCCCGGAGATTTGCGGGTAAAGCTGTTCACCTAAAGAGAGGTTAAGACGCAGCAGATCCGCATCATCACCGTTGTCCTGGTAGAAACCGTTCAGGCTGGTTTGCTTGCGGAATGGCGCCGAGTTACGGATGAGATCGAGGATCAGGGATAACGTATGATGCATCGGCTCCAGGCTGTCCAGCCAGCTTTTCACCTGTGCATCACGCTGGACCTGCGGCATATGCAACCACATATGCAGTGTCGGCAGGTCAAAGCTGCAGCAGCCGCCCGGGATACTCAGGCGCTGGCGCACCAGCCCGATTAAGCGGTCTTCGCGCAAAAACTGCCCAACGCGGGGAGCGGCCATCAGCGTACTGCTGCTGTTTTTAAGCTGTTGACGGAGTGAATCAATGCGGCTCTGGTCAACGCCCGGTACTTCGGCCCAGGCCTGTAATTTACGCTGCTGGCGCTCCAGCTCTTTCAGTAGCTCGGTGCGAACGTCGCCTCGTTCAATTACATCCAGAAGATCGCCCACATTGCGGAAGAAGTGCAGCGCCGTCGCATGATCGTTGATGGGCAAATGTTGTGAGAGTTGTTGAATCAGAAATTCGATACGCAGCCAGGTACGCATTTTTTCGTTGAGCGGATGCTCAAAAAGGATGTGGGTCGACATTATGGTTTTTCCTGTGCAACGGCCTGCGCGGCATACGTCAGATACTGCGCGTGCAGGCGGGCAACATCCGATGCAATGGCATCTGGTGCGCCGTTATTATCAATAACATCATCCGCAACGGCAAGGCGCTGAGCGCGCGTGGCCTGAGCGGCAAGAATTTGTTCAGCCTGTTCGCGCGAGACATGGTCGCGCGCCACGGTGCGCTGGATTTGCGTTTCGGGTGAGACATCAATGACCAGTACCCGGTCCGCTTTATTGTGCAGTTGATTCTCTACCAGCAGCGGAACCACCCACAGAACATACGGCGAGCGGGCTGCGGCAATCTGACGCTGGGTTTCCTGGTGGATAATGGGGTGGAGCAGAGCATTAAGCCAGGCCTTTTCTGAAGAATCAGAAAAAATGCACTCACGAAGCTTGCGGCGATTTAGCGTGCCATCCGCGTTGATAATTGCCTGACCAAAATGTGCCTTAATGGCGTTTAGTGCGGGTGTATCTGGCTCTACCACCTGACGGGCAATGATATCGGCATCGATTATGGTGATACCCAGACGAGAAAATGCGTCCGCAACGGTACTTTTCCCGCTACCGATGCCGCCGGTTAATGCGACGATATACCCCATTAAATCAAATCCTGGGAATTATTCATTATTAAAATCAGTTGGTTAAAATTCAAACGTGCGCCAGCCACTGTTTGGCTCTCTTTACCGGCTTTTTACCAGGTAAATTTATAGGATTGTAGCGTAAAAAAAGAGAATTTCGCAGTCTTGCGGAGCAGGTATTAGTGCGTATGATAACGTCACTGGAGTTGTGCTTTTAACATATTTGCCTCTAACCCCAGGAATCCGCACATGCGTATCGAAGAAGATCTGAAGTTAGGTTTCAAAGACGTTCTTATCCGCCCTAAACGCTCTACACTGAAAAGTCGCTCAGACGTTGAACTCGAACGTCAATTCACCTTTAAACATTCCGGTCAGACCTGGTCTGGCGTGCCGATCATCGCAGCCAATATGGATACGGTGGGAACCTTCGAGATGGCAACCGCACTGGCGAAATTCGATATCCTTACCGCTGTGCATAAGCACTACAGCCCGGAAGAGTGGAATGCCTTTATCGCCTCTGCATCGGACGATGTGGTGAAGCATGTCATGGTTTCCACCGGTACCTCCGATGCCGATTTCGAGAAGACCAAACAGATTCTTAACGCTAACCCGGCGCTCAATTTTGTCTGTATTGATGTGGCAAATGGTTACTCCGAGCACTTCGTGCAGTTTGTCAGCAAGGCGCGTGAGGCCTGGCCCACCAAAACCATTATCGCGGGCAACGTGGTAACCGGTGAAATGTGTGAAGAGCTGATCCTTTCCGGTGCAGACATCGTAAAAGTGGGCATTGGCCCGGGTTCCGTGTGTACCACGCGTGTGAAGACCGGTGTGGGTTACCCGCAACTTTCTGCGGTGATTGAGTGTGCTGATGCCGCGCACGGTCTGGGCGGCCAGATCATCAGCGACGGCGGTTGCACCATGCCGGGTGATGTCGCGAAAGCCTTTGGCGGCGGCGCGGATTTCGTGATGCTCGGCGGCATGCTGGCGGGTCATGAAGAGAGCGGCGGTACCGTGGTTGAAGAGAACGGCGAGAAGTTCATGCTGTTCTACGGCATGAGCTCAGAATCAGCAATGACCCGTCACGTAGGTGGCGTGGCAAAATACCGTGCTGCGGAAGGCAAAACCGTGAAGCTGCCCCTGCGTGGCCCGGTCGAAAACACGGCTCGTGACATTCTGGGCGGCCTGCGTTCCGCATGTACCTACGTTGGGGCATCCCGTCTGAAAGAGCTGACAAAACGTACGACGTTTATCCGCGTTCAGGAGCAGGAAAACCGCGTTTTCAATAGCCTGTAATGTTTCTGCTGGCGTATGTCCGTACGCCAGCGTTATCCCGCGCTCATTGCATCCCCGAGATGGAAAATGGGCAGATACATCGCCACCACCAGCGTACCGATAATCACCCCCGTCACAATCAGCAGCACTGGCTCCAGAAGCGCGGCCAGATTATCTGCCAGTTGAAAGGTTTGCTCCGTATGATGGCGGGCAAGGTTTTCCAGCATAATGTCGAGTGACCCAGAGACTTCTCCGGTGCGTATGAGTTGAATGCACAGCGGGGTAAAAACGGCCGCTTTCTGAAATGAAGACCAGACGGTAAAGCCTTGTTCAATGTCCCCACGAACGCTGCGCAATATGCCTTGCCAGTACCGGCTATCAACAGTTTCTTCCGCGCTCTGTAATCCCTGTAAAAAGGGGATGCCCGCCTGCTGGGTGAGTGACAGTACGGTAAAGATCTGCCCCAGTTTTTGCCCTCTTGCCAGCCTTCCCGTCACGGGAATATGCATCATGATACGTTGCCAGCGCGGATCCCGTCGCAGCGCCCAGGCGATGGCCACGGGAATAAGCAGCAGCACGAACAGGGCGATGGCGTATGTCTGGATAAACGCCGACAGGCCCATGACCATCTGTGTCAGCAGCGGCAGGGGAGTATTAAACGTTTTGTAGATGGCCGCAAACTCCGGCAAGACCAGGGTGACCATGGCCAGAACGACAAGAACGGCCAGCGCCAGAATGATCGTCGGATAGCGCAACGCCTTCTTCACTTTTGCCGTGAGTTGCTGCTGGGATTGTTGCTGCTGAGCGAGCTCGCGGCAGCACGTTTCCAGCTTCCCCGTTAGCTCCCCTGTTTTTACCATCGAGACATACAGCGGGCTAAATACCGCAGGCCATCGCTTCAGCGCCTCTGAAAAGGCGCATCCCTCGCTCAGATCATCATTCATGTTTTCCAGCAGCGCCTGCCAGTGTTTGACAGGATGCTGCTCGGCCAGCATTTGCAGACTTTGCGATAACGTCAGGCCAGCCTGCAACAGCGTGGCAAGCTGGCGAAACATCTCATAGCAATGCTGGGGTCGCCAGCGGTGCGTCAGCGAGCATCGGGCGAGCGAAAGTGGATGTAACTCTTTACGCATCAGCCTGACGAAGGCCGTTTCGCGATCTGCCGCCCACAGCACCCCACACAGAGATTCGCCTTCACTGGATAGCGCCCGCCAGCGCCATAGATGATTAACACTCATTGGGCATTCCCAGCACGCGCAGCAACTCTTCGAGCGTGGTCAGTCCTTGCTCAACGGCCAGACAACCCTGCTCAAATAACGATGTCATTCCCGCCTGACGGGCGCTGGCTTCGATGACTTCTATCGAGGCGCCACTGGCGATGGCCTGCCGGAGCGTGGTGTCGATGGCGAGGACTTCAAAAATGGCGACGCGGCCATAAAAGCCGTGATAGCAGCGATCGCAGCCGCCAGGTTGCCAGCGAGGAAGCGGCCGGGGCCATACGGTGCGCGGTAATTCTGCGCGGCTGTTGGCTTCCTGCCGACAGTGAGGACACAGACGACGTACCAGTCGCTGGGCAATCACCAGCGAAAGCGCAGAGGAGATCATCCAGCGTGCGACCCCCATCTGCTGCAGGCGAATGACGGTTTCCGTCGTGGAGTTGGTGTGTAGCGTCGACAGCACCAGATGCCCGGTCTGTGCGGCGTTAATGGCGATCTCTGCCGTTTCACTATCGCGGATTTCGCCTACCATAATGATGTCCGGATCCTGACGCAGGAGCGCCCGCAGAACGCTCTGAAAGGTTAAGCCCGCACGGGGATTAATCTGCGTTTGGTTCAGCCCCGCAAGCGGGATCTCGATCGGATCTTCCACGCTGCAGATGTTAACGTCAGGGGTATTACGCGCCTGCAATGCGCTATAGAGCGTGACCGTTTTTCCGCTGCCAGTGGGGCCCGTGACCAAAATCAGCCCCTGCGGTTGATGGAGTATCTCGTTAAAGCGGGTCAGCTGTTTCGCACTCATTCCCAGTTTTTCGGGTTCCAGCGCCTGATGAACCTGATGCAGCAGGCGCAGCACAATTTTCTCTCCGCCGCTGCAGGGAAGCGTGGCGATGCGAAAAGAGACCGGCTCGCTTGCCAGTTCAATCGTAAATTGACCATCCTGCGGTAAACGGCGCTCCGCAATATCCAGTTGGCCCAGCACTTTTAAGCGAGCGGTGAGGGTATTTGCCACCGCTGCAGAAAGCGGAGGCAGCGGGCAAAGCACGCCGTCAACACGCAAGCGGACCTGACAGATATCCCCCATCGGTTCGATATGAATGTCAGATGCGCGCTGGTTGATCGCCTGCTGCAGGGTGTGGTTGAGAATATCCACCGTGTTGTGCGGCGTTAAAACAACCGGGAGGTGTGATTGCGCGGTTAACTGCCGGTGTTTTTCCATGCGCTCCGCTGTCCAGCATTCAATATCAATACGTTTTTGCGTGGCGAAACGCAGCGCTTCCATCATTTCAGCGGCGGGATTTCCCACGACGGCGATGCTAATCATGTCGGCGTCGCTGGTCAGCAGCAAAGCATGGTGGCGCTGGCACAGGGTGACGAGTTGATCTGAATTCATTATCCGCTCCTGTCAGTTACTGTCGAAACGGAAAACATCTTCGCAGGCCTCTTTGAGCGCACTGTCATTGCTGATATTGCAGCTACGTTTCCAGCCCGTCATACCGTTGCCACTACTCCATTGTGGCGTCACCACCACCTCAAGTCCGTTAAGGCTCTCCTGCCCGGTTAACGACACGACGCCCTGCGTCACGCTCATTCCCGAGACATAGCGTGTTGTCGTTGGAGAAGGGATACCGTTACTGCCGCCGTCGCAGCTCGTCACGCCGCCATGTTCCAGGGCACAAAGTTCAATCGCCGTGCGATAGGGCACGAACGTTTGCAGCATGTCGGTCAGGGCCGCTTTTCGCAGGTAGTTCTGGTAGGCGGGAATACCAATGGCGCTCAGGATGGCAATAATGCCGATTACCACCATCAACTCAATGAGCGTGAAGCCTTGCTGTCTGTTCATATCTGCTCCTCAGGATTAAGTGGCGCTACTCTGACAGCGGGGAAAAAAGCAGACGAGGGGCAAAAAATGGAACGTGAAGCGGCGTTCAGGGAATTTGTGCTTACTTGCAGAGAAGAACAGAGAGATTGCGAGGAGGGCTGAAATTTCCCCTCTCCAGGCAGAGAGGGGAAACGACGTTATTTGAAGCGCATGGAGAGATCGAGGGCGCGAACGTGCTTGGTCAGCGCCCCGACAGAAATGTAGTCCACACCGGTTTCGGCGAATTCACGGATTGTTTCGAAGGTGACGTTCCCTGAAACTTCGAGCTGTGCCTGGCCGTTGGTGAGCTTCACCGCCTCGCGCATCTGTGCTGTTGCAAAGTTATCGAGCATGATGATATCGGCACCGGCCTTGATGGCCTGCTCCAGCTCTTCGAGATTTTCAACTTCCACTTCAACCGGCACATCCGGGTGCAGCCAGAAGGCTTTCTCCACCGCCTGACGCACGGAGCCAGAGGCAATAATGTGGTTCTCTTTAATCAGGAAGGCGTCGGACAACCCCAGACGGTGGTTGGCTCCCCCGCCACAAAGCACCGCGTACTTTAATGCCGTGCGCAGACCTGGCAGCGTTTTACGGGTGTCCAGCAGTTGCGTATGGGTGCCGGCCAGCAGATCAACGTAACGACGCACTTCGCTTGCCACCCCTGAAAGGGTCTGCACAAAGTTAAGCGCGGTACGTTCACCGGTCAGCAGCACGCGGGACGGGCCTTCAAGCTCAAACAGCGGCTGGTTTGCGGTAATGGCGTCACCGTCTTCAACATGCCAGGTGATTTGCACCTCATCGCCAGCCAGTTGAGTAAAGACCTCTTCTACCCAGCGCTTGCCGCAAAACACGCCATCTTCACGGGTGATGATCACGGCGTGTGAGCGTGTCTCTTTCGGCAATAATTGTGCGGTAATATCGTTGTCCGCGCTGACGTCACCGCCCAGATCTTCTTTCAAAGCATGGGCAACGCTTGCCGGAATATCCATATTAATACGTTCCAGAAGCGCTTCACGTCGGTGGTCGGGGTTGTAGCGGCGAGGCGGCATGATAAAACTCCAAATTGGTAACGAATCATAATATTGAAACATGCTACTCTGAACCGAGTAACAGCACCATACATAAGGAGTTCCAGCATGTTGTTAGAAGACGGATGGCTGGTGGATGCGCGGCGTGTACCCTCGCCGCACCACGATGGCCGCCCGGAGGATGAAAAGCCCACACTGCTGGTGGTTCATAACATTAGTCTCCCGCCGGGTGAGTTTGGCGGTCCGTGGATCGATGCGTTATTCACGGGAACGATAGATCCCGATGCCCATCCTTTCTTTGCTGAGATTGCGCATCTGCGCGTATCGGCGCACTGCCTGATCCGTCGCGATGGTGAAGTGGTTCAGTATGTTCCTTTTGATAAGCGCGCCTGGCATGCGGGTGTCTCGATGTATCAGGGGCGCGAGCGTTGCAATGACTTCTCTATTGGGATTGAGCTGGAAGGCACGGACACCACCCCTTATACCGATGCACAGTACCAGCGGTTGGTGGATATCACCCAAACGCTCATCAGGCTTTACCCTGCGATTGCAGAGAACATTACGGGACACTGTGATATCGCCCCGGCGCGAAAAACCGATCCTGGCCCTGCATTTGACTGGCCCCGGTTTCGCGCCATGCTTACCGCGTCGTCAGAATAAGGAGATAACATGACGTTGTTTACCATGCTGCTGGTCATCATCGCAGAACGCTTGTTCAAACTCGGTGAGCACTGGCATCTGGATCACCGGCTGGAGGTGCTTTTCCGCCGGATTAACCATTTTTCCATGCTGCGTACGCTGCTGATGACCGCGGGCGTGATGGTGATTACGTTCTTGCTGCTGCGCTCGTTATACGGCCTCTTTTTCAACGTGCCGCTACTGGTGGTGTGGATCCTGCTCGGCGTGCTGTGCATTGGCGCAGGCAAAGTGCGTATGCACTATCACGCTTATCTGAAAGCCGCTTCCCGTGATGATGCGCATGCACGTAGCGCCATGGCCAGCGAGCTGACGATGATCCACGGCGTGCCGCCGGATTGCGATGAACGCGAGTTCCTGCGTGAACTGCAAAACGCGCTGCTGTGGATTAACTTCCGCTACTACCTGGCGCCGCTGTTCTGGTTTGTGGTGGGGGGCCCGTGGGGGCCGGTACTGCTGATGGGATATGCGTTCCTGCGCGCCTGGCAGACCTGGCTTGCCCGCTATCTCACCCCGCATGAACGTTTGCTCTCCGGCATTGATGCGATCCTGCACGTGCTCGACTGGCTTCCGGTTCGTCTGGTGGGTGTGGTCTACGCGCTTATTGGCCACGGCGAAAAAGCGCTCCCGGCGTGGTTCGCCTCGCTTGGCGACCGTCATACCTCGCAGTACCAGGTGCTGACACGCCTGGCGCAGTTCTCTCTGGCGCGTGAGCCACATACCGACAAGATAGAAACGCCGAAAGCGGCGGTCTCGATGGCGAAGAAAACGTCGTTTGTGGTGGTCGTTATCGTAGCGTTGCTAACCATTTACGGCACGCTGGTCTGAACCCGCGTGCCGTAGCGGTTACGGCGTATCTGCAGGCGGGATGCCAAAATCAGGCATCCCGTTTTCGTGCCAGCGGACGAGCTTCAGGCGGGTATGACGATTGGGGTCATAAAGCGGATCGCCTTCAATTTCGGTGTAATTTCGCGCGTGATACACCAGCACATCTTCTCCTTCCGGCGTTTGCGTAAAGCTGTTATGGCCTGGCCCATACTGGCGGTTTTCGTAGCTGGTGACGAAGACCGGGCGCGAGGCCTTGTGCCAGTTCGCAGGATTTTGCGGATCGGCATTGATCTCTGTCCACAGCAGTCCCATGCAGTAGTTCTCGTCGGTCGCGCTGGCGGAATAGCTGATAAACAACTTGTCGCCGTGGAACAGCACCGCCGGGCCTTCGTTGACCCAGAAGCCGCGGCACTCCCAGTCATATTCCGGTTTACTGAGCATCACCGGCTCGCCTTTCAGCGTCCACGGGTTCTCCATTTCACATAAATAGAGATTGGAGTTGCCGGAGATATCCGGGGCTTTTTGCGCCCATAGATACCAGCGTTTCCCCTGATGCACGAACGTGGTCGCGTCCAGCGCAAAGGTGTCGAACGGCGTTTTTACCTGGCCTTTTTCAGTCCACGTGCCGGTTAGCGGGTCGCGGTCGGCACACTCCAGCACAAACATGCGGTGCTGGAACATGCCCAGACCATCCAGCGCCTGGGTGTGCGCGGCGGCAAAATAGATGTACCACTTACCGTCGATATGATGCAGTTCCGGTGCCCAGATAAGCTGGCTCATTGGGCCGGTCTCCGGTTTGCGCCATACGACCACCTCGTCGGCACTGCGCAAACCTTCCAGCGACGCTGCCCGGCGGATCGCCAGCCTGTCGTATTCCGGCACGGAGGCGATAAAATAATATTGCCCTTCATGACGCAGAATGTACGGGTCAGCGCGTTGTTCTATAAACGGGTTAGGCCAGTTATGCATGCGGCGTTCCTTCTTTTGTTTCGGCTCTCGTTTCCTGCCAGGCGTTCAGTTCGCTGTAGTTGGTGCGGCGTTTCTCCAGGTCGAGCTGGATCTGTTTCATGGTTTCCCGATCCACTTTCAGCAGTCGCACTACGCCCGCAGTGATCAAATACCCCACGCCCGGGATCACGGTAAACAGCAGCACGATCCCGTTAATGGCCTCTGCGCTTTGCGCTTTCGCACCGGCGTCGTAGCCATACCATGAGAGCAGGAAGCCCACCATCGCGCCAGCAATCGCCAGCCCCAGCTTGAGGAAGAAGATATTGCCCGAGAAGCTGATCCCGGTGATGCGTTTACCAGTTTTCCACTCGCCATAGTCGTCCACATCGGCCATTAGCGACCAGTGCAGCGGAGATGGGATCTGGTGAAGAACGTTAAGCAGGAAGTAGAGCACCACGATGGTGACGGTCGCTTTCGGGTCGAAGAAATAGAACGCGCAGGAGAAAAGCGCCAGCACGATGTTGGTCCAGAAGAACACTTTCAGTTTACACCAGCGGTCGGTCAGCACTTTCGCCAGCATACTGCCGAGCATCATCCCCACTACGCCCAGGCTGATAAACAGGGTGGCAAAGTGAGTGCTCTGGCCCATTACCCAGGTGACGTAATACATGGTGGCCGCCATGCGGATAAAGCCCGGGCAGACGTTGCAGAGGGTCAGCAGCAGAATGCGTACCCACTGGTCGTTTTTCCATACGTCCTTCAGATCGTTTTTCAGCTCATCATGGGTCTGCACCGCCGGACGTACGCGCTCGCGCACGGTGGCGAAGCAGAACAGGAACATACAGGTACCAATCAGCGCCAGCACGGTCATCGCCATTTGGTAGCCTTTGGCTTTGTTATCGCCACCAAACCAGTCCGCCATCGGCAGGAGCGTGAGCGACAGTAAAAGCGTGGCAATACCCACCATCACAAAGCGATAGGACTGGCAGGCCACGCGCTCTTTTGGGTCATTGGTGATCACGCCGCCCAACGAGCAGTAGGGAATGTTGATGGCCGTATAGGTTAACGAGAGCAGGAAGTAGGTCACAAAGGCATAGATAACTTTGCTGTTATAGCTCCAGTCTGGCGTGGTGAACATCAGGATACTGAACAGCGCATAGGGGAACGCAATCCACAAAAGCCATGGACGAAACCGCCCATATTTACTGCGGGTACGGTCCGCGATGGCCCCCATAATCGGGTCCGTAACGGCATCAATGACGCGCACGGACAGCAGCAACACGCCGACCAGCGCAGGTGCCAGCCCAAAAATATCGGTATAAAAATAATTAACAAACAACATGATGGCGCCGAAGATGATATTGCATCCTGCATCGCCCATCCCATAGCCGATCTTCTCTTTTACTGACAGTTTATTGTTATCCATTGACTGCTCTCCGGGTGACGGTATGGAGAGAATTATTTGCTGGCTAATCGATATATGCGTTGCAGTATCAGGGCGGTGATATGGATAAAGCGGCTGACGAGGTGAATTTGTGAGGAAGGTAACAAACGCTCAGCACCCGCGAAACGAGTGCTGAGCTGAAGAGCTATTAATGTGCTTTTACGGTTTTACCGTTTTTCTGTTTTACCAGATACCCCACGCCGAGGATCGCAATCCAGACCGGGATCAGGTAAACGGAAATCGCCATGCCTGGGGTGAGTAGCATAATCACCAGCACGCCCGCCATAAACAGCAGGCAAACCCAGTTACCCAGCGGATAGAGCAGGGCAGGGAAGCGGGTGGTTACGCCCTGCTGCTGTTTAGCGCGGCGGAACTTGATGTGCGCCAGGCTGATCATCGCCCAGTTAATCACCAGAGCCGAGACCACCAGGGCCATCAGCAGGCCAAACGCCGATTCGGGGGCCATGTAGTTAATCAGCACGCAAAGCGCCGTCACGATAGCCGAAACAATGATGGTATTGACCGGCACGCCGCGCTTATCGACGTTCAGCAGGGCTTTCGGTGCGTTACCCTGCTGCGCAAGGCCGAACAGCATGCGGCTGTTGCAGTACACGCAGCTGTTGTAGACGGAAAGCGCCGCCGTCAGCACGACGATATTGAGCGCATTCGCCACGAAGGTATCGCCCAGTTCGTGGAAGATAAGGACGAACGGGCTGGTGTCGGCCGTGACGCGTGTCCACGGCAGCAGCGAGAGCAGAACTGCCAGTGAACCCACATAGAAGATCAGAATTCGGTAGATAACCTGATTCGTCGCTTTCGGGATGCTTTGCTCCGGGTTGTCGGCTTCAGCGGCGGTGATCCCCACCAGCTCCAGCCCCCCGAAGGAAAACATAATAATGGCCATCATCATCACCAGACCGGTCATCCCGTGAGGCAGGAATCCACCTTGCTCCCAGAGGTTACGCACCGTGGCCTGTGGGCCACCGTTGCCGCTGAACAGCAGCCAGCCGCCAAAGATAATCATCGCCACCACGGCAATGACTTTGATGATGGCAAACCAGAACTCCATCTCACCGAACACTTTTACGTTGGTCAGGTTGATGGCGTTGATAATGACGAAGAACGCTGCCGCAGAAACCCAGGTTGGGATCTCGGGATACCAGAACTGAATGTATTTCCCCACGGCGGTCAGTTCTGCCATGGCCACCAGAACGTAAAGCACCCAGTAGTTCCAGCCGGAAGCGAAACCGGCAAAACTGCCCCAGTATTTGTAGGCAAAGTGACTGAACGAGCCTGCAACCGGCTCTTCAACGACCATCTCACCTAACTGGCGCATGATCAGAAACGCAATAAAACCTGCGATAGCGTAACCCAAAATAATGCCTGGACCGGCCGACTGGATGACGGATGCGCTTCCCAGAAACAGGCCTGTGCCGATAGCACCACCCAATGCGATGAGCTGTATATGGCGGTTTTTAAGGCCGCGCTTAAGCTGATCGCCGTGCTGTTGAGCTTCCATTTGAAACCTCGTGTGTGGTTGTTATGTTCACGCTGTGCGTGTGTAATTATGAATATCCGTTTTCTGTATTTATTTCTTTACGGTTAATAAGACCGAAAAAAGCGGAGATGTCTTCCGTAAGCGCAAGAATAGTGGTAAGTGCCTGTGAATGCACCTGCTTTATGAAGGGCTGATGACGAGTTGAATAAAAAGAAAGCATTTGTAAATCGCACCGTTAATTCTTACTACCCCAACCTATAGAATAGAAATGCCTTAAAAGTGGGCGAATTTTCATTTTTTGCGTTGTTGAATCGCTTCAGATTGCAAAAACCCTCGTTTCATTATGGTTAAAACTCCCTCTTTGGTAGTAATCAGCTCATTTGTGCAAAGTTACATTTCTGAAACGTTATTTCTGTAAGGTTGTTAAAATGTGCAGGGTTTACTGATTTCAATCAAAACCAATATGGACAGAAGGTGAATACTTTGTTACTTTAGCGATACGAACTTGAAATTGGTAAGACCAATTGACTCCGGGCAAAAAGGCGTAAGACAGGGAATATGGCCTACAGCAAAATTCGCCAACCAAAACTATCCGATGTGATTGAGCAGCAGCTGGAGTTTTTAATCCTCGAGGGGACACTGCGCCCGGGTGAGAAACTTCCGCCAGAACGCGAGCTGGCTAAACAGTTCGACGTATCCCGCCCCTCTCTGCGTGAGGCGATTCAACGCCTCGAAGCAAAGGGCTTGCTGCTTCGTCGCCAGGGCGGCGGAACCTTTGTTCAAAACAGCCTGTGGCAGAGCTTCAGCGATCCGCTGGTAGAACTTCTCTCTGACCACCCAGAATCCCAGTTTGATCTGCTTGAGACCCGTCACGCGCTTGAAGGTATCGCGGCCTATTACGCCGCCCTTCGCAGCACTGATGAAGATCGCGTGCGTATCCGCGAACTGCATCAGGCCATTGAACGGGCACAGCAGTCCGGCGACTTAGACGCCGAGTCCAATGCCGTCGTCCAGTATCAGATTGCCGTCACCGAAGCGGCACACAACGTAGTGCTCCTCCATCTGCTACGCTGCATGGAGCCGATGCTGGCTCAGAACGTTCGTCAAAATTTTGAATTGTTGTATGCCCGTCGGGACATGCTCCCGCTGGTAAGCAACCATCGCACCCGAGTATTCGAGGCGATAATGGCCGGGGAACCGGAGCAGGCGCGCGAAGCGTCGCACCGACATCTGGCTTTCATTGAGGAAATCTTGCTGGACCGCAGCCGAGAACAATCGCGTCGCGAACGTTCATTACGCCGCATACAGCAACGAAAGGATTAAGCGCCAGGTACTTTTAGAGCGCGGCAACTAAACGCAGAACCTGTCTTATTGTGTTTTCTGACGAAAATACAATGGGACAGGTTCCAGACAAATCAACGTATTAGATAGATAAGGAATACCCCCATGTCAGAACGTCTCCAAAATGACGTGGATCCGATCGAAACTCGCGACTGGCTACAGGCGATCGAATCGGTCATCCGTGAAGAAGGTGTTGAGCGCGCTCAGTATCTGATTGATCAGCTGCTTTCTGAAGCCCGCAAAGGCGGCGTGAAGGTTGCTTCAGGTGCAGGGGCTAGCAACTACGTAAACACGATTGCCGTTGAAGACGAACCGGAATACCCGGGCAATCTGGATCTGGAACGCCGTATCCGTTCTGCCATCCGCTGGAACGCCATCATGACCGTTCTGCGTGCGTCCAAGAAAGATCTGGAGCTGGGTGGCCACATGGCGTCCTTCCAGTCCTCTGCGACCGTTTACGAAGTGTGCTTCAACCACTTCTTCCGTGCTGCTAACGAGAAAGACGGCGGCGACCTGGTGTACTTCCAGGGCCACATCTCTCCGGGCATCTATGCACGTGCATTCCTGGAAGGTCGTCTGACTGAAGAGCAGATGAACAACTTCCGTCAGGAAGTGCACGGTAAAGGTCTGTCTTCTTACCCGCACCCTAAACTGATGCCTGAATTCTGGCAGTTCCCGACCGTATCCATGGGTCTGGGCCCAATTGGTGCAATCTATCAGGCGAAATTCCTGAAGTACCTGGAACACCGCGGTCTGAAAGATACCTCTGAGCAAACCGTTTACGCCTTCCTGGGCGACGGTGAGATGGATGAGCCAGAATCTAAAGGTGCGATCACCATCGCTACCCGTGAGAAGCTGGACAACCTGTGCTTCATCATCAACTGTAACCTGCAGCGTCTGGATGGTCCGGTAACCGGTAACGGTAAGATCATCAACGAACTGGAAGGCATCTTCGCAGGTGCTGGCTGGAACGTTATCAAAGTGATGTGGGGTTCCCGTTGGGACGAACTGCTGCGTAAAGACACCAGCGGTAAACTGATCCAGCTGATGAACGAAACCGTTGACGGTGACTACCAGACCTTCAAATCCAAAGACGGTGCCTACGTTCGTGAGCACTTCTTCGGCAAATATCCTGAAACCGCCGCACTGGTTGCAGACTGGACTGACGAGCAGATCTGGGCGCTGAACCGTGGTGGTCACGATCCGAAGAAAATCTACGCTGCACTGAAAAAAGCGCGCGAAACCAAAGGTAAAGCGACTGTAATCCTGGCCCACACCATCAAAGGTTACGGCATGGGTGATACCGCAGAAGGTAAAAACATCGCTCACCAGGTTAAGAAAATGAACATGGACGGCGTGCGCTACATCCGCGACCGTTTCAACGTGCCAGTGACCGATGAGCAGGTAGAAAACCTGTCTTACATCACCTTCCCGGAAGGTTCTGAAGAGTACAAGTACCTGCACGAACGTCGTCAGGCGCTGAAAGGCTACCTGCCAGCTCGTCAGCCTAACTTCACCGAGAAACTGGAACTGCCAGCGCTGGAAGACTTCTCTCAGCTGCTGGAAGAGCAGAACAAAGAGATCTCCACCACTATCGCTTTCGTTCGTGCCCTGAACGTGATGCTGAAGAACAAGTCGATCAAAGATCGTCTGGTGCCAATCATCGCTGACGAAGCGCGTACTTTCGGTATGGAAGGTCTGTTCCGTCAGATCGGTATCTACAGCCCGAACGGCCAGCAGTACACCCCGCAGGACCGTGAGCAGGTTGCATACTACAAAGAAGACGAGAAAGGTCAGATCCTGCAGGAAGGTATCAACGAGCTGGGCGCAGGCGCATCCTGGCTGGCTGCTGCGACCTCCTACAGCACCAACAACCTGCCGATGATCCCGTTCTACATCTACTACTCCATGTTCGGGTTCCAGCGTATCGGTGACCTGTGCTGGCAGGCAGGCGACCAGCAGGCTCGCGGCTTCCTGATTGGTGGTACTTCCGGTCGTACGACCCTGAACGGTGAAGGTCTGCAGCACGAAGATGGCCACAGCCACATTCAGTCTCTGACTATCCCTAACTGTATCTCTTACGACCCGTCTTACGCGTACGAAGTGGCAGTTATCATGCATGACGGTCTGCAGCGCATGTACGGCGAAGCGCAAGAGAACATTTACTACTACATCACCACCCTGAACGAAAACTACCACATGCCGGCAATGCCAGCAGGTGCCGAGGAAGGTATCCGTAAAGGTATCTACAAACTCGAAACCATTGAAGGTAGCAAAGGTAAAGTTCAGCTGCTGGGCTCCGGTTCTATTCTGCGTCACGTTCGTGAAGCAGCGCAGATCCTGGCGAAAGACTACGGTGTGGGTTCCGACGTGTACAGCGTGACCTCCTTCACTGAACTGGCGCGTGATGGCCAGGATTGTGAGCGCTGGAACATGCTGCACCCAATGGAAACCCCACGCGTTCCGTACATCGCTCAGGTGATGAACGACGCGCCAGCGGTGGCGTCTACTGACTATATGAAACTGTTCGCTGAGCAGGTTCGTACTTACGTTCCAGCTGATGATTATCGCGTACTGGGTACTGACGGCTTCGGTCGTTCTGACAGCCGCGAAAACCTGCGTCACCACTTCGAAGTTGATGCTTCTTACGTGGTTGTAGCAGCACTGGGCGAACTGGCTAAACGTGGCGAAATCGATAAGAAAGTGGTTGCGGACGCAATTACCAAATTCAACATCGATGCAGAAAAAGTTAACCCGCGTCTGGCGTAAGAGGTAAAAGAATAATGGCTATCGAAATCAATGTACCGGACATCGGGGCTGATGAAGTTGAAATCACCGAGATCCTGGTCAAAGTAGGCGACAAAGTTGAAGCTGAACAGTCGCTGATCACCGTAGAAGGCGACAAAGCCTCTATGGAAGTCCCGTCTCCTCAGGCTGGCATCGTTAAAGAGATCAAAGTCTCTGTTGGCGATAAAACCGAGACTGGCAAACTGATCATGATTTTCGATTCCGCCGACGGTGCAGCAGCTGCTGCACCTGCGCAGGAAGAGAAGAAAGACGCTCCGGCCGCCGCTGCTCCAGCAGC
>NZ_JALW01000024.1:0-43672 GCF_000710795.1 Enterobacter sp. T1-1
CGTCGCTGTAAGTCATTCATTTTTCTGAAACAACATTCATCGCTTCCGGTAAAAAATTACTGGGGATGCCTCAGCCCTAAGGGAGAGGGAGAAAACCGCGATGAGGGGGCTATTGGTTCCCCGCCCAGACGACCATGACTTTATCGCCATCATGTTCACGTACGAATCCATACCCCTCTTTCAGCGAAAGCGTGGTTTGCTTGCCTTCACCTATCGCCGGATGGCGGGCGCGGAACTGACCCAGCGTTTGCCAGTGGGCGACGGTTAACGCCTGTTTGCCCGTCACATCCTGCCAGTTCATATCCGAGCGTGTTCCCTGCAGAGGGTCGGAACCCGTCGGCCCGAACGGACGCTCTGATTCATCCCCATAATAGATTTGTACGCTGCCTGGCGCTAACAGCAGCAGTTCTGCCGCGCGCTGGCCCCCTTCGCGGAACAGGCGGGTGTCATGCGAGGAGAGATAGCTCAGGACGTTAAAGCTTTGCAGTTTTTCCGCCATCTGCTGCCAGGTCAGATCGATATCGGCCAGGCAGTTCACCGCTTTTGCCGCCTGCTCCTGATAATCGAAGTTAATCATCGCATCGAAGCCGTGGCGGTAATAATCGCTCTGCATGACCCCGTGGCCCCAGGATTCACCCGCCATCCAGAACGGCGCATTGTCGAGTTTTTTGTCCGGGTGAGCACCTTTCCAGGCCGCCAGCGCCTGGCTTGCCTGGTCCTTCAACTGCTGCCAGGCCGCCAGCTCCACGTGTTTTGCCGTATCAACACGGAAACCGTCAATGCCATACTCGCGTACCCACTGGCTGAGCCAGTGGGTCAGGTAATCGCGCGGGGTGTATCCCGGGATAGCTTTTGCCTGGGTATCGGGCTTGTGCTGATAGAAGTTTGGCAAACCGGACGGCGTGGTGGATTCCGTTTTCAGGTCGGGTAAAAACGCCAGTGACATGGTCAGGTCGTCAAAGCCCGGGTTGTCGTAATCGCCAATATCGGTGCGGATCCATTTTTTACCCCACCATTTTTCCCATGCGGCTTTATCGCTGAAGTTGATGTAATCATTAAAGCTGTGCCAGCTTTGTCCCGTGCCCGGCTTCCAGTCGGTCCAGCGTTCACCCAGCGTTTTCTTCAGCTCATCACCCTGCAGATAGAGTGCGCCAAACTGGTACTCCTGCATGTCGGCAAGCGTTGCGTAGCCCACATGGTTCATGACGATATCGAACAGAATGCGGATGCCGCGCTTGTGCGCTTCATCGACGAGATGACGTAAATCATCTTCGGTGCCCATGTTGGCATCAAGCCTGGTCCAGTCCTGCGTGTAGTAGCCATGGTAGGCATAGTGGGGGAAATCCCCTTTAGTGCCACCGCCGACCCAGCCGTGGATCTGCTCAAGCGGGGAGCTTATCCAGAGCGCGTTTACCCCCAGTTGCTGCAGATAATCAAGCTTGCTCGCAAGCCCTTTCAGATCGCCGCCGTGGAAAGTGCCAATCTCCTGCATGCCGTCTTTGTGGCGGCCATAGCTATTGTCATTCGTGGGGTCACCATTCACGAAGCGGTCGGTCAGCACGAAATAGACCGTAGCGTTTTGCCAGCTAAACGGCGCGGGTTTGTCGGTTTCGGCGCGCTCAAGCAGCAGCATGCCGTTGCTGTTGGCGGCAGGCTGAAGGGTAATTTTTCCCTGCTGCACCGTCGCGGTTTGTTTGCTGTAGAAATCTCGCACCACGGAGCCTTCCGGGAAGGTGTTTCCCACCTCCAGCGTCAGGGGTTTTCCATCCCATTTTGGGCACTGGCGGATAACGTCTGCCACCGGTTGTTCTGCTGCGCTCTTGATGGTCAGCATCAGGGTTGGCGTGCCGGAACGGGTATCGACACGCATCTGGTACTCTCCGTCGCGGAACAGACGCCACTGCGGCGGCGTGCCGTCACACAGTTTGAGCGACAGCATCTCGTTGAGTTTTATCGCTTCTGTTGGCTGCCAGCACGTGTTGTCAAAACTCACTGTCAAAGGACGCGTACCCTTCGCAAGCTTTGCCTGGCTGGTGAACATTCCGGTGCCTTCGGCGCTGAACGCGTTAAATCCCGGCGATGACCAGTCAGCGTGTGCCAGTGCGGGTAACATCAGAAAAGCTACGGCGGTGCGTTTCATTCCATCTTCCTGTCGCGGCATTTTTGACCAGTGTGCCATCAGGTGAGGCGTAAAAACTCATCCCCCGGCGCTTTCTACAAGGATGACGCGAGAGGATGAGTGATCCTGCGCAAAATTAGGCAGTTATCTGCGAGATCGCACACAAATTTTCAGAATTGATGCTTAAGTGAGCACGTTTCAGGTGACATAGTTTCGGAATTGGACTATTTCTATACGTGCTCTTGAAGTCTATTTTTGATATGATTTGAGATTCCGCTCTCAAATTTGTGAAAAAAATAAGGTGTTGGAATGTTTATATCCGACCAGGAGACCTAATGATATCGACTCCCATTCGACGATATGGGGCCGCGATACTCATGTTACTCACCACGACATTTTCGGGTGGGGTGCTTGCAAAGACGCACACGGATACAACGAGTAAGAAAGCCCACGTAATAAAGACGACAAGCAGTAAGGTTAGCAGTAAACAAGAGTATTCTCGCAATAGTGCAAAGAGTAGTTCACTTCCTGATTTGCGAAAATACCCTTCCGGAACACCAAGGAAAAAAGCGTTTCTCCGGACAGTAATGCCTTACATCACAAGTCAAAACGCCGCGATTACGGCAGATCGTAACTGGTTGATCGCCAAACAGTACGATAGCCGCTGGACGCCGTCTGAGCGCGCGCGCCTGAAAGATATCGCAAAGCGCTACAAGGTAAGCTGGAACGGTAACACCCGTCGTGTGCCGTGGAACTCGCTCCTTGAGCGTGTCGACATCATCCCGGGCAGCATGGTTGCGACAATGGCTGCAGCCGAAAGTGGCTGGGGCACCTCGAAGCTGGCGCGCAACAACAACAACCTCTTCGGCATGAAGTGCGTGAAGGGGCGTTGTAAAAATGCGCCGGGCAAGGTGAAGGGGTACTCGCAGTTTGAATCGGTGAAAGACTCAGTAAATGCCTATGTGATAAATCTGAACACCCATCCGGCCTACTCGTCGTTCCGTAAGTCACGCGCACAGCTGCGTAAAGCGGATCAGGAAGTGACGGCCAGTACGATGATCCACAAGCTGAAAGGTTATTCCACCCAGGGTCAGCGCTATAACAACTATCTGTTTGCGATGTACCAGGATAACCAGCGACTTATCGCCGCCCATATGTAATCCCAATAACGCCTTCCACTGGAAGGCGTTTTCTTTTCTACATCATGACTTCGCTGTGGCGTTCCCGATACTCTTTCGGCGTGTTGTCATACTCTTTACGGAACACCGAATAAAAATACTGCAGCGACGGATAGCCGCACATCTGCGAGATTTCGTTGATCGACAGCGACGTGGAGATGAGCAAACTGCGCGCTTTCTCCAGCTTCTCTGCGTGAATGACCGCATGAATGGTTTCGCCCACTTCCTCTTTAAAACGCTTCTCCAGATTTGAACGGGAAATACCCACGGAATCCAGCACCTGATCGACCTTGATACCTTTGCAGGCGTGGTTGCGGATAAAGTGCATCGCCTGAATGACTGCCGGGTCGTTTAAGGAGCGGTAATCCGTTGAGCGACGTTCTACCACGCGGACCGGGGGAACCAGCAGGCGCTGAAGCGGCAGGGATTCGTTATCCAGCAGACGATGCAGTAATTTTGCGGCCTGATACCCCATCTGTCGGGTGCCCTGCGCCACTGAGGAAAGGGCCACGCGAGAAAGGTAGCGGGTAAGCTCTTCGTTATCGATGCCAATCACGCACAGCTTCTCCGGCACCGGAATGTGCAAATGTTCGCAGACCTGCAATACATGGCGCGCACGGGCGTCCGTCACGGCAATAATGCCGGTTTGCGGCGGCAGCGTCTGCAGCCAGTCAGCCAGACGGTTTTGCGCGTGCTGCCAGTTTTCCGGCGCGGTTTCCAGCCCCTGATAGACCACGCCGCGGTACTTCTCCTGGGCGACAAGCTGACAAAAGGCGTGTTCGCGCTCAACGGCCCAGCGCTTGCCGCTGGAGGCTGGTAAACCATAGAACGCAAAGCGATGGACGCCTTTCTCCTTTAAATGCAGAAACGCGCTTTCAACCAGCGCATGGTTATCGGTGGCGATATAGTGGACGGGAGGATAGTGCTCGGGCGAATGGTAAGAGCCGCCGACGCCCACAATCGGGACGTCGACGTCAGTCAGTAATTGCTCAATGACCGGGTCGTCATAGTCAGCGATGACGCCATCGCCCAGCCAGTCTTTGATGTTCTCGAGTCGGGTGCGGAAATCCTCTTCGATAAAGATATCCCACTCAGATTGCGACGCCTGCAAATATTCACCAACGCCCTCTACCACCTGTCGGTCGTAAGCTTTGTTGGCATTGAATAACAACGTAATGCGGTGACGCTTTTCAAACATGGCTCGCTTCCCAAATAAGTCACAATACGGTTATCAGGTACGCCGCTTGGTGGCAGAGTCCATCCAGACTGCCAGCAAAAGAATGGCCCCCTTGACGATATACTGCCAAAACGTCGGGACGTCCATCATACTCATCCCGTTATCCAACGAAGCCATGATAAATGCCCCCATCACCGCGCCCGCCACGCTGCCGACACCGCCTGCGAGGCTGGTACCGCCAATGACGCAGGCGGCGATAGCATCCAGCTCGGCAATGTTCCCGGCAGACGGCGAACCCGCCCCGAGACGCGAGCTGAGGATCAACCCTGCGATAGCAACCATCAGGCCGTTAATGGCAAAGACCGCCAGTTTGGTGCGCTCTACGTTAATGCCCGACAGACGGGCGGCCTCAAGGTTACCGCCGATGGCGTAAATACGGCGGCCAAACGCGGTACGCGTGGCCATAAACATGCCGCCCAGCAGCAGGAGGGCCAGCAGGAGAACTGGCGTAGGCACGCCGCGATAGTCATTCAGGAGCCAAATCGCGCCGAGCACGATCACCGCAGTCAGTGCCTGACGTCCCACCACGGATGTTGATGGGGAGGAGGCCAGCCCCAGCGACTGACGGCGCATACGGCCACGCCATTGCCAGGCCACGAACGCCAGCAGCCCGACCACGCCGATGGTAAAGCCCACGCTGTCCGAGAGGTAGCTCTGACCAATCTGCGACATGGCGGCGCTGGTGGGAGAGACGGTGGTGCCGTTGGTGATGCCAATCAATACGCCGCGGAAGGCCAGCATTCCTGCCAGAGTAACAATGAACGACGGGACCTTCCGGTAGGCAACCCACCAGCCGTTCCAGGCACCCAGCACCAGACCTAATACCAGCGTCACCGCCACGGTCAGCGGCAGCGGCCAGCCGAGCCAGACGTCAAAAATGGCCGCGACGCCGCCGAGCAGGCCCATCATCGACCCCACCGACAGGTCGATTTCCGCCGAAATAATGACGAAGACCATGCCCACGGCCAGAATGCCGGTGATGGCAGTCTGGCGCAGCAGGTTAGAGACGTTACGCGCGCTCAGGTAGGAGCCATCGGTCATCCAGGTAAAAAACAGCATGATGGCGATAATGGCCGCGATCATCACGAATACCTGAAGGTTCAGCGCTTTTAACCCCGCGAATGCGCCGGGCGTCTGAACAGCGACTTTGATATCAGACGGATTGCTTTTCGACATGACGTTCGCTCCTTAAAGCGGCTTCCATCACCTGCTCCTGCGTCAGGTTCTGGTTAATCAGATTGGCTTTCAGTTTGCCCTCGTGCATGACCAGCACACGGTCGCTCAGGCCGAGCACTTCGGGTAATTCAGAGGAGATGACAATGACGGCGATCCCTTGCTGTACAAGCTGATTAATCAGTTTGTAGATTTCGTACTTCGCACCGATATCAATGCCGCGCGTCGGCTCATCCAGGATCAAGATGCGTGGATTGAGGAGCAGACAGCGCGCCAGAATGGCTTTTTGCTGGTTGCCTCCGCTCAGGCGTCCAATGGCCAGTTCCGGTGAGGATGTTTTCACTTTGAGGCGGGCGAGAGATTGCAAAATGCACTGCTGCTCTGCGGCATCATCAAGGCTGCTCAGCGCGCCGGAGAACTGATCGAGTGCCGCGAGCGTGATGTTTTTACCCACCGCCATTACCGGCACGATGCCGTCTTTTTTGCGGTCTTCCGGCACCATGGCAATTCCGTGGGCAATTGCCTGCTGGCAGTTGTCGATTTTCACCGGCTTGCCATCAATATAAACCGTGCCTTCCCAGCGCCCTGGCCAGACGCCGAACAGGCACTGCACGGCTTCAGTACGTCCGGCGCCGACGAGCCCGGCAACACCGAGAATTTCACCCCGGTGCAGGGAAAAGGAGATGTTGTTTACGCGTTTGATATGGCGATTTACCGGGTGCCACGCGGTCAGGTTCTCCACACGTAACACTTCATCACCCGTTGTGTGAGGCTCATTCGGGTAGAGCGCCGTCAGTTCGCGGCCCACCATCATGGTGATGATGTCATCCTCGCTCATGCCTTCGGCTTCGCGTGTGCCGATGTGTTGACCATCGCGGATCACGCAGATGGTGTCCGAAATGGCTTTGACCTCGTTGAGTTTGTGAGAAATGTAGATGCAGGCGATACCGTGATTTTGCAGATCGCGGATGATATCCAGCAGTACGGCCGTTTCCTGTTCGGTGAGAGAGGCCGTGGGTTCGTCGAGGATCAGCAGCCTGACCTGTTTGTTCAGCGCCTTAGCGATTTCAACCAGCTGTTGCTGCCCCAGACCCAGGTCTCCCACGCGGGTATCCGGCGAAATGGCCAGACTGACCTGCGCCAGCAGTTTTTCACAGCGTAGCGTCATGGTGTCGTAATCCAGCACGCCGTGGCGCGAAATTTCGGCCCCGAGGAAAATGTTCTCCAGCACGGTGAGATGCTTCACCAGCGCCAGCTCCTGGTGGATGATGGCGATACCTTTACGTTCAGTATCGCGAATGTGGGTGGCCTGAATGACCTCGCCGGCAAAGACAATTTCACCTTCGTAGCTGCCATGCGGATAGATCCCGCACAACACTTTCATCAGCGTCGACTTACCCGAACCATTTTCGCCGCAGAGCGAAACCACTTCACCAGGATTTAGCCGCAGGCTCACGTTATCGACCGCTTTCACCGCGCCAAAACGCTTGGTGATGCTCTTCATTTCAAGTAAATAAGGCATAACTGCTCCACATGACCCGAGGTAAAAACAGTACAAGTCGATGCGCCCCCGCAGGGCAGGGGCTGCGCTGGGTTACAGTTCACTCTTCTTGTGGAAACCGTCTTTGATAACGGTGGCGTCAATGTTCTCTTTATTGACTTCAATTGGCGTGAGCAGGCGTGCCGGCACATCTTTCAGACCGTTGTTCAGCGTCGCGTCGGCTTTCGGTTGTTTACCGTTCCCCAGCTCTACGGCGATCTCTGCAGCCGTGTTGGCCAGTTCAGTGATGGGCTTATACACCGTCATGGTCTGGGTGCCCGCAATGATGCGTTTTACACCGGCGAGATCCGCATCCTGGCCTGAAATGGCCACTTTCCCGGCCAGCCCCTGCGCGCTCAGCGCCTGAATGGCCCCCCCGGCGGTGGCGTCGTTGGAGGCGACGACAGCATCAATTTTGTTGTTATTCGCAGTTAGCGCGTTTTCCATAATTTTCAGCGCGTTTTCAGGCAACCAGCCGTCCGCCCACTGATCGCCAACCACTTTAATCTTGCCGCTGTCGATATACGGCTTGAGGACTTTCATCTGGCCTTCGCGGAACAGTTTAGCGTTGTTATCCACCGGTGAGCCGCCCATCAGGAAATAATTGCCCTGCGGCACTTTATCGACCAGGCTTTTTGCCTGCAGTTCACCCACTTTTTCATTGTCGAACGAAATATAATAATCAATGTCCGCATTATTAATCATGCGGTCATACGCCAGAACTTTAATCCCTTCTTGCTTCGCTTCTTTCACGACGTTACTTAATACCTGGCCGTTATAAGGGATAATGACCAGTACATCAACGCCACGGTTAATCATATTCTCAATTTGCGACATCTGCGTTTCTTCGTTGCCATTTGCAGACTGCACAAACACACTTGCGCCAAGTGATTCCGCTTTTTTAACAAAAATATCGCGATCTTTTTGCCAGCGCTCCAGACGCAGGTCGTCAATCGCCATGCCAATTTTGACCTCTTTGGCATGTCCTGCAAAGCTTGCAAGGAGGAGAGTAGTGCAGAGCGTTAGGGTCAGGTTCTTTATCTTCATAATTATTAGGCCTTTTGTAGGGGTATGTGTTGCTGAGATAAAAGAAACATTCACTGCTTAGACGCAGCAAATTTTTAACGCGGAAAGGCGGGCTGGCAATTACAGATTTTTATCTTCTCATTACGATATTTGGTTTATTTCTGAATTTATGACCGCGATCGGATTTTAAAATACGTAAGGTCTTAATTACATTTGATTATGGAATCTGCGCCGAAAAATAGTTTGCTTGCACATTATTTTGCGAGCCAGCGCACAGTTGCGCATTCTCTCAATAGCAGTGTGAAATAACGTAATTGAGCAACCCAAAATGTCTATTCACTATTACTCCTGTATCAACGACTCGCCGCATACCCTGATTATGGAGCTCAATATGCAAGCTTATTTCGACCAACTCGATCGTGTTCGTTACGAAGGCCCGAAAACGACCAATCCTTTAGCATTTCGTCACTACAACCCGGATGAGCTGGTGCTGGGTAAGCGCATGGAAGATCATCTGCGCTTTGCCGCCTGTTACTGGCATACCTTCTGCTGGAACGGCGCCGATATGTTCGGTGTGGGTTCCTTTGACCGTCCGTGGCAACAGCCGGGAGAGGCTATCGAGCTGGCGAAACGCAAAGCGGATGTGGCATTTGAATTCTTCCACAAGCTGAACGTGCCGTATTACTGCTTCCATGACGTGGATGTGTCGCCGGAAGGCGCATCGCTGAAAGAGTACCTGAACAACTTTGCGCAGATGGTGGATGTGCTGGCGGCGAAGCAGCAGCAAAGTGGCGTGAAGCTGCTGTGGGGCACGGCCAACTGCTTCACGAACCCTCGCTATGGTGCCGGGGCAGCAACTAACCCGGATCCAGAAGTGTTTAGCTGGGCGGCCACGCAGGTCGTGACCGCAATGAACGCCACGCATCAGTTGGGCGGCGAGAATTATGTTCTGTGGGGCGGCCGTGAGGGTTATGAAACCCTGCTGAATACCGATCTGCGTCAGGAGCGCGAGCAGATTGGCCGCTTCATGCAGATGGTGGTTGAGCATAAGCATAAAATCGGTTTCCGCGGCACGCTGCTGATTGAACCGAAGCCACAGGAACCAACCAAGCACCAGTACGATTACGACGTCGCGACCGTGTACGGCTTCCTGAAGCAGTTCGGCCTGGAAAAAGAGATTAAAGTTAACATTGAAGCCAACCATGCCACCCTGGCGGGTCACTCTTTCCATCACGAAATTGCGTCTGCCATTGCGCTGGGTATCTTCGGCTCGGTCGATGCTAACCGTGGTGATGCGCAGCTGGGCTGGGATACTGACCAGTTCCCGAACAGCGTGGAAGAGAATGCGCTGGTGATGTATGAAATCATCAAAGCGGGTGGTTTCACTACCGGCGGCCTGAACTTTGACGCCAAAGTGCGTCGTCAGAGCACCGATAAATACGATCTGTTCTACGGCCACATTGGCGCGATGGATACCATGGCGCTGGCGCTAAAAGTCGCTGCGCGCATGATTGAAGACGGTGAGCTGGATAAACGTGTCGCGAAGCGTTATAGCGGCTGGAACAGTGAGCTGGGCCAGCAAATTTTGAAAGGCCAGTTATCGCTTGCAGAAATCGCGAAGTACGCTGAACAACATCAGCTGGCGCCGCAGCATCAGAGCGGACACCAGGAACTGCTGGAAAATCTGGTCAATCACTATTTGTTCGACAAGTAAAAACATAGGCCCGGTAAGCGGAAGCGCCACCGGGCATTTCTGTCAAAGGAGCCACCACAATGTATATCGGGATTGATCTTGGCACATCGGGTGTGAAAGCCATCCTCTTAAGCGAGCAGGGTGACGTGTTGGCAACGCAGACTGAAAAACTGCAGGTTTCGCGTCCGCATCCGTTATGGTCGGAACAGGATCCGGAGCAGTGGTGGCAAGCGACGGATCGCGCAATCAAGGGGTTAGGTGAACAGCACAGTTTGCGTGAGGTCACCGCGCTGGGTATCGCTGGACAGATGCACGGCGCTACGCTGCTGGACAGCCAGCATCGTGTGCTGCGCCCTGCGATCCTCTGGAACGATGGCCGCTGTGCGGAAGAGTGCGCGCTCCTTGAAGAGCGAGTGCCTGCGTCCCGTGACATCACCGGCAACCTTATGATGCCCGGCTTCACCGCGCCGAAGCTTCTCTGGGTGCAACGCCATGAGCCGGAGATTTTCCGTCAGGTGGCGAAGGTCTTACTGCCAAAAGATTATCTGCGTTTTCGCATGACGGGGGATTTTGCCAGCGACATGTCCGACGCCGCTGGCACCATGTGGCTCGACGTGGCGAAACGCGACTGGAGCGAGGCGATGCTGGATGCCTGTTATCTCACCCGTGAGCATATGCCCGCACTCTTTGAAGGCAGCGAAATTACCGGCACCTTACAGTCCGCCGTTGCGGAACGCTGGAACATGCCTGCTGTGCCGGTGGTGGCTGGCGGCGGGGATAACGCGGCGGGCGCCGTGGGTGTCGGCATGGTTGATGCGGGCCAGGCCATGCTGTCTCTCGGCACCTCTGGCGTCTATTTTGCCGTCAGCGACGGATATCGCAGCAACCCGGAAAGTGCGGTGCACAGTTTTTGCCATGCGCTGCCAGGAAAATGGCATTTGATGTCGGTGATGCTCAGTGCAGCTTCTTGCCTGGACTGGGCGGCGAAGCTGACCGGGATGGCCGATGTTCCGGCATTGATTACCGCAGCACAGCAGGCGGATGAAAACGCTGGTACCGTCTGGTTTTTACCGTATCTCTCCGGTGAGCGTACGCCGCACAACAACCCGGAAGCGAAAGGGGTATTTTTTGGCTTAACCCATCAGCACGGTCCTGCGGAACTGGCGCGTGCGGTTCTGGAAGGCGTGGGCTATGCGCTGGCGGATGGAATGGACGTGGTCCATGACTGCGGCCTGAAACCAGCAAGCATCACCCTGATCGGCGGCGGCGCACGCAGCAGCTACTGGCGCCAGATGCTCTCTGATATCAGTGGATTGCAGCTGGACTATCGTACCGGGGGCGATGTGGGCCCGGCGCTTGGTGCTGCGCGGCTGGCGCAGATAGCCATGAACCCGGAAAAACCGCTTTCGCAACTGTTGCCGCAGCTCACGCTGGAACAGGCTCATCTGCCCGACGCAACTCGCCACGCGCGATATGCTGAAAGGCGCGATGTGTTCCGCAAAATTTATCAGCAGTTGCTGCCGCTGATGTCATAAGCGTGATTGTCTGTCAGAGGCACGAGGATGTCCTTTTTTGGTCTGTCCGCGTGCCTGTTTCCTCGCCAGTATGTATTTATACCCACTGGCGAGGAGCACCATCATGTCACGTATTGCATTAATCAACATCGATACCCAACAGTCTTTTCATCACCGCGATTACTGGCAGGAGCAAGATGTTCCGGCCTTTCAGCAGGCAATGCTGGGGCTGACAGAAGGCTGTCAGTCTCGCGGTATTCCCGTCGTTGATATTTTCCATGTGGATGAAAAAGGCCCTTTCTCACTGCAAAGCGGCTATGTCAAACCGATGGCCTTTTTACGTCATCAGCCGGATGTGGTTTTCCAGAAACATGTTCATAATGCCTTCACGGATACGGGCCTGGATCGCTGGCTGCGCGAGCGTGATATCAACCAGCTGATCCTATGCGGTATTCGTACTGAACAGTGCTGCGAAACCACCGCACGGGTGGCATCCGATCTGGGTTATGCTGTGACCTTTGTTAGCGAGGCAATGCTCACGTTTCCTATGACGTACAAGGGCGTAACCCTTAGCGCTGCGGAAATTCGTCATCGTACCGAAACGGTACTGTCAGGGCGATTTGCCGCGATTAAAACGGTAGCGGAGACGCTGGAGTCACTGTAATGCGCATCGACGTTTGGTTCGTTATGTTGCCCGGGGTGTTGTCATTAGACATGACTGGCCCGGCAGAAACCTTTGTCCTGGCAGGCGATGCGTTTCGTCTGCATTACATTGGTCCGCAACCTGAGGTGCAAACGTCGATTGGTTTGATGATGAGCGGTATCGCGCCATTACCGGAAAGGCTTCCGGAAGGGAGCCTGCTGGTTCTGCCTGGTGTAAGCGACTCCCGCGTTCAGTTTTCTACGCCGCAGGCGATGCAGATCCAGCACTGGATGATGCGCCTGCAGCCAGCTATTCAGCGTCAGGATATCACCGTGATGTGCGTCTGCTCAGGGGCTTTGCTGGCAGCAAAATCAGGGCTGCTGAACAACCGGCAGTGCACAACGCATCATGAGGTTATCGGCCGTTTACGCGTTGCCGCCCCCACGGCGACGATCAAAGAGAACCGGATATTCGTGCAGGATGAGAATGTCTGGACCAGCGCAGGGATCACCTCGGGTATCGACCTGGCGCTGCATATGATTAACCGTCTGTGCGGGCCAGAAAAGGCGCTGGCCGTGGCACGCGAGATGGTGGTCTGGTTCCGCCGGTCCGGGGACGATCCGCAGCTATCGCCATGGTTACGCTATCGCAATCATCTTCATCCGGCTATCCACCGTGCTCAGGATGCGCTAACCGCAGACCCGCAAAAAGCGTGGAACGTGCCGGATATTGCCGCGCTGGCGCATGTCAGCCCGCGCCATTTAACCCGTCTTTTCCAGACGCATTTGGGGATAAGCGTTCGCGATTACCTGGAACAGCTGCGTCTGGCGGTGGCGGAGCAATGGCTATTGCAGGGGCGCGGCGTGGAGCAGGCCTCACTGGCGGCAGGGTTTTCCTCCCCGCGCCAGTTTCATCGGGCCCGACAGCGCGTCGTTAACTGACGAAGCGGCGGGTGTCTAGCTTCTGTAGCAGCATCGACAGCAACAGGCTCACGACCAGTGTGGCGGAGAAAATCCAGACGATATCCAGCACTGGCCAGCTTTTGAGTTCGACGCCTCTCGTGCGTAGTGCGTGGATCACCAGCGCGTGAAAACCATAAATCCCCAGCGAGTGCCGCGAGATAAAACCCAGCACGGGAAGAGGGCGCGCGTTCAGGGTGTTTTTAACGAGCGTCAGCAGGGAAACGGCACAAATGAAGACCATCGGCCCGCAGTACAGGTACCATGTATCGGCAAAATTGCCGCGCCATTGCAGCTCATGCAGCGTCCCGCGTGAAATGATAATCACCCCGATGATAAACAACGCGCCACATAGCCAGCTGATACCCCGCTTTTGGGTATCCATCATCCCGATGGCGCGCCCCAGCATGCCGTAGAGCACGTAGTAAAACGTATCGCCATTGATGTAGAGGTTTACCGGTAGCCACTCAAAACCGTCGATTTTCTGTGAGACGGTATTCGGATTGGCGATGATTCCTATCACCACCATCAGCGCCAGAAGCATCTTTCCGCTGACGTTTTTTACCTGAATCAACGGTGATACCAGGTAGATAACGATAATGGCGAAGAAAAACCACAGGTGGTAAAACACCGGCTTTTGCAGCAGATATTTGAGTGACAGGCCGGGGCTAATGGAGGTAAACAGCGTGATGTAAATCAGCGCGACGGCGCTATAAAACCCGAGACACGCGGCGATACGAATAAAATGTCGCGGTTGTGCGCTACGCTCGCCAAAAAAGAGAAAGCCGGAAATCATAAAGAACAGCGGAACGCTGACACGCGACGCGGAGTTGAGAATATTCGCGACATCCCAGTTAACAGGGCTGATACTGTGTGCGTTCGTAACATACCAGGTCGTCGTGTGGATCATCACCACCATCAGACACGCTATTCCTCGCAGATTATCAATCCAGCTAATTTTTGACTGCATCAGTTCCTCTTTTTCCCTGTAAATAGAGTGTGACTGCTATTGTGTAAAAGTCTTTCCTTGGAAAAATCTGAGTTTTATATCGCGGACTTGTCTGGCCATCGCGAGATTCGCAGAATGCCAGACCGTAATCTATAAAAGCTTTGCTACTAAAAATAACAGCCACTGACCGGGTCGGTAATAAAAATGATGATGAAGCGTGTGGGGTCACTCTTTCTGCTGGTGGTACTGGCCGGATGCAGTACGCCTCAGGAAGCACCTGCGCAAAAAGCGCAGCAGGGCAAAATGAGCCCGGAACGTTCGTTGAATATGGAACAGCTGTGTAAAGATCAGGCGGCTCACCGCTATAACCTGGATACCCAGAAAATTGATGTCACCGGCTTTGAGCGTTTTCAGGGCAGCTATGAGCTTCGGGGCCATACCTCTCGTAAAGAGGGCTTTGTCTGCTCGTTTGATGCGGACGGCCAGTTTTTACATCTCTCCATGCGCTAATCTGCTCGCATAATCGACAGCCAGACGCTCGACGCGTTCTGGCTCGAACGCTTATTTCCCAATTTTCCCTAAACAACCCCGTTTCGTACTGTATATCTTGCAGCCAGCGGGTATACTGGTCCCTTCCATTTAAAACCACACGTATCCAGCACGAAATACTATGCAAAAGTTTGATACCAAGACCTTCCAGGGCCTGATCCTGACCTTACAGGATTACTGGGCTCGCCAGGGCTGCACCATTGTTCAACCTTTGGACATGGAAGTCGGCGCAGGCACCTCACACCCGATGACCAGCTTACGCGCGTTGGGGCCAGAGCCAATGGCGACTGCTTATGTGCAGCCTTCCCGTCGTCCGACCGATGGCCGTTACGGCGAAAACCCAAACCGTCTGCAGCACTACTATCAGTTCCAGGTGGTCATTAAGCCATCGCCAGACAATATTCAGGAACTGTACCTTGGGTCACTGAAAGAGCTGGGTATGGATCCGACCATTCACGACATTCGTTTCGTGGAAGATAACTGGGAAAACCCAACGCTGGGTGCCTGGGGTCTGGGTTGGGAAGTGTGGCTGAACGGCATGGAAGTGACCCAGTTTACCTACTTCCAGCAGGTTGGCGGTCTGGAATGTAAGCCGATCACCGGTGAAATCACCTATGGTCTGGAACGTCTGGCAATGTACATTCAGGGCGTAGACAGCGTTTACGACCTGGTCTGGAGCGACGGCCCGCTGGGTAAAACCACTTACGGCGACGTGTTCCATCAGAACGAAGTGGAGCAATCCACCTATAACTTCGAATACGCGGACGTGGACTTCCTGTTCACCTGCTTCGAGCAGTACGAGAAAGAAGCGCAGCAGCTGCTGGCGCTGGAGACTCCGCTGCCGCTGCCTGCCTACGAGCGTATTCTGAAGGCCGCCCACAGCTTCAACCTGCTGGACGCCCGCAAAGCGATCTCCGTGACTGAACGTCAGCGCTACATTCTGCGTATTCGTACCCTGACCAAAGCCGTTGCAGAAGCTTACTACGCGTCCCGTGAAGCCCTTGGCTTCCCGATGTGCAACCGAAACAAATAAGAGGCGGCCATGTCTGAGAAAACTTTCCTGGTGGAAATTGGCACCGAAGAGCTGCCACCAAAAGCCCTGCGCAGCCTGGCTGAATCTTTTGCTGCGAACGTGACTGCCGAGCTGGATAACGCTGGCCTGGCGCACGGTAAAATTGAGTGGTTTGCTGCTCCGCGTCGTCTGGCGCTGAAAGTGGCGAACCTGGCGGCATCCCAGCCGGATCGTGAAGTGGAAAAACGTGGCCCGGCGATTGCCCAGGCGTTCGACGCGGAAGGCAAGCCAAGCAAAGCGGCAGAAGGCTGGGCGCGCGGTTGCGGTATTACCGTTGACCAGGCCGAGCGTCTGACCACTGACAAAGGCGAATGGCTGCTGTATCGCGCTCACGTAAAAGGTGAACGCGCCGAAGCACTGCTGCCAAACATGATCGCCACTTCGCTGGCTAAGCTACCCATTCCTAAGCTGATGCGCTGGGGTGCGTCCGACGTTCACTTCGTGCGTCCGGTACACACCGTGACCCTGCTGCTGGGCGACACCGTTATTCCGGCAACCATTCTGGGCGTCGCGTCCGATCGCGTCATTCGCGGCCACCGCTTTATGGGCGAGCCAGAGTTCACCATCGACAATGCCGACCAGTATCCGCAGATCCTGCTGGAGCGCGGTAAAGTCATTGCTGACTACGAACAGCGTAAAGCCAAAATCAAAGCCGACGCTGAAGAGGCGGCGCGCAAGATTGGCGGTAACGCTGACCTGAGCGACAGCCTGCTGGAAGAGGTCACCTCGCTGGTGGAATGGCCGGTTGTGCTGACCGCGAAGTTCGAAGAGAAATTCCTCGCGGTTCCGGCAGAAGCGCTGGTATACACCATGAAGGGTGACCAGAAATACTTCCCGGTTTATGCCAACGACGGCAAGCTGCTGCCAAACTTTATCTTCGTGGCGAACATCGAATCGAAAGATCCGCAGCAGATTATCTCCGGTAACGAGAAAGTGGTGCGTCCACGTCTGGCGGATGCGGAGTTCTTCTTCAATACCGACCGTAAAAAACGTCTGGAAGATAACCTGCCGCGCCTGCAGACCGTGCTGTTCCAGCAGCAGCTGGGTACGCTGCGCGACAAGACCGACCGTATCGCGGAGCTGTCCGGCTGGATCGCCCGTGAAATTGGCGCGGACGTTAACCATGCCACCCGTGCGGGTCTGCTCTCCAAGTGCGACCTGATGACCAACATGGTGTTCGAGTTTACCGACACCCAGGGCGTTATGGGTATGCACTACGCGCGTCACGATGGCGAAGCGGAAGATGTGGCGGTTGCCCTGAACGAACAGTATCAGCCGCGCTTTGCTGGCGATGAACTGCCGTCTAACCCGGTTGCCTGTGCGGTCGCGATTGCCGATAAAATGGATACCCTGGCGGGGATCTTCGGTATCGGCCAGCATCCAAAAGGCGACAAAGACCCGTTCGCGCTGCGTCGTGCGGCGCTGGGCGTGCTGCGTATCATCGTTGAGAAGAACCTGAACCTCGATCTGCAGACTCTGACTGAAGAAGCGGTGCGTCTGTACGGTGACAAGCTGACCAATGCCAACGTGGTGGATGACGTGATCGACTTTATGCTCGGTCGCTTCCGCGCGTGGTATCAGGACGAAGGTTACACCGTGGATACCATTCAGGCGGTGCTGGCGCGTCGTCCAACGCGTCCGGCTGACTTCGATGCGCGTATGAAGGCGGTTTCTCACTTCCGTACGCTTGAAGCGGCATCTGCCCTGGCGGCGGCGAACAAGCGTGTCTCCAACATTCTGGCGAAATCTGACGAAACGCTGAACGAGCGTGTGAACGCCGCGACGCTGAAAGAGCCGGAAGAGATCGCCCTGGCGATGCAGGTTGTGGTGCTGCGTGACAAGCTGGAGCCATACTTCGCAGAAGGCCGTTATCAGGAAGCGCTGGTAGAACTGGCGGAACTGCGTGACGTTATCGACGCCTTCTTCGAAAAAGTGATGGTCAACGTGGAAGATAAAGATCTGCGTATTAACCGTCTCTCTATGCTCGAAAAACTGCGCGAGCTGTTCCTGCGCGTGGCGGATATCTCGCTGCTGCAGTAATGTGCCCGCCGGGCATGTACAGGCTAAAAACCCGCTTCGGCGGGTTTTTTTATGGCGTGCGGGTGAAAATTTAATCTTGAAATGGTCAACATATTACCGCTATCCTTATCGGCGTTAACTTTCTCCCTCAGGAGCGCATTCCGAAAATGAACAAACACGACTGATGAATTTCGATCCTTGCTAAACGCGACCGCGTCGGCAGGGGATGTTTTGATTTCATTCAGGAGTGCTTATGGCTCATTTTGCGCAGTCCCCTTCTTTTATTTTGCATCAGGTCACCTGTCAGTTTGCGACGGGCGATATTCTTTTTGGCCCGCTGAACCTCTCTCTGGAGACATCCCTGTGTGCGCTGGTTGGTCGTAATGGCAGCGGGAAAACGCGTCTGCTGCGCATGCTGGCGAGGCTGGATGAACCTGCCAGTGGTCATATTGAGCGTTTTGCCTCACATGTCTATGTGGCACAACAGCAGGATATCTCCCCACAGGCAACGCTTGCTGAACTGCTTGGTTATGACGCGATTTTTGCAGCGCGTAAGCGCATCGATCGCGGCGATTACCAGCCTGACGATCTGGAGATGCTCGACGGCTACTGGGATTTAGCAGAACGCCTGAACGAGGCGTTTCTCCAGGCGAAACTGCCACCGTTAGACCCCGATAAACCTGCCGCCGAATTCAGCGGTGGCGAGCGGATCCGTGCCCTGCTGTGCGGTGCATTTACGGCTGAGGCGGATTTCCTGTTGCTGGATGAACCCACCAACCATCTGGATCGACAAGGCCGGGCGTGGTTTTACGACCAGTTGCGCCGTTATCAGGGCGGCGTGCTGGTTGCCTCTCACGATCGTGAGTTACTGGCGCAGGTGCCACGTATTCTTGAACTGAGCCCCTCCGGGCTGCGCAGCTACGGCGGCAATTATGCAGACTATAAACAGCAACGGGATGCCGAACAGCAGGCTGCCCGCGCGGCGCTGGAGCATGCGGCAACGGAGCGCAAACGCACCCGCGCGCGAATGCAAAAAGAGCATGATGACAGCCAGCGGCGTTCGGCGAAGACCATACGCACGGTCGATACCCTGAATATCGCGTCGTTTGAGCGGGTCAAATATAAAGCGGCGGCAAAAGAGCGTATCGGCTCGTGGAAAAAACAGCACAGCGATCAAAACGATGTGCTGAATGCCGCGGTAAACAAGGCGCGGGAACGGGTTGAAGAAGACGCCCCGATCATGTTTACCCTGCCGGGAAGCCAGATTGCTGAGGGAAAACAGGTGCTGGTGCTGGAGGCACTGCAATTGCCGCATGTTTCACTTCCACCAATGAACTGGCGGATGGACGGCCCGATGCGCGTGGCGCTCAGGGGGCCCAATGGCTGCGGTAAATCAACGCTGTTAAAAGTCATTCTCGGTGAAACCGCACCCCGTGCAGGCAGTTGTAAGGTATCGGTGACGTGTGCGTATCTCGATCAGCACCTGTCGCAGCTGGATCTGACGCAGTCGGTGATGGCTCATCTCAATCTGAGCAATACGCCGCTGGAAGAGGGGATGTTGCGTACCCGCCTGGCACAGCTTCAACTGGGGGCAGATAAAGTCTCACTGCCGCTGGCAGAGTTGAGCGGAGGTGAGCGTCTGAAAGCCGCCCTGGCCTGCGTGTTGTGGCGCGAGCATGCCACGCAGCTTTTACTGCTTGATGAACCGACCAACCATCTGGACCTGGCATCGGTCCAGGCGATTGAAGCGGCGCTGGCCGGTTTCCCCGGAGCACTGCTGGTGGTGTCCCATGATGAAAGCTTTCTGCAAGGGTTGGCGTTAACGCATGAACTGGTGTGGGAGGAGACGGGCTGGCGTTGTGAAGGCCTTTAAAACACAAACCCCCGCAAAGGCGGGGGCGGTAATTCACGGTACTGCATCACGCTATCTGTTTGCTGAGTGCAGGGTTGGCCTGAATCAGGCGCATCAGCTTTAACTCGGTTGGCGTGGGTTTCTCTCGTTTCGACTCCCACTCCAGCACCATCGCTACGCTGACACCCATCGCTCTGGCGAATTCATCTGTTTTTAAACCTGTCCCTTTGCGCAATTGCTCATATTCTGTAAAGGGATTGGATTTCTGTTGCAGGGTCACTGTCTGCGGTACATCTTTAAAAATAATCTGTTCCAGGCTGCTCAGCAGCTCAAACTCAGGATCTTTATATTCCATTGAGAACTCCTCTTAAATCACACACCGGGATCAAGAACATCAGAGAGCCCATTAAGAATAGTCCCTAATACAAACGAAGGATCATCACGCTTGTGATTAATCGTGCGGTAACGATCGCTTTATCCGTTTCAGCTATGCGGATAGTTATGCTAATTACCTGATTAACCATATGTCGGCTTCGCCAGGTATTTTTTTGTAAAGAGTAAGAAATAAAATGGCAATAGCCGTTTTGCATGAAAAGAGTATCTTGCAGCGCTGACCTGGACTATCCTTGTCAGCGTTGGGCACGCGTGTGCCGATGTGCGCTTTTTTGGGTGAAAGGAGTAATGAAATGGCGACAGGAAAGTCCTGCTCTCGCTGGTTTGCGCCTATTGCGGCGTTGTTGATGGTTGTTAGCCTGAGTGGGTGTTTTGATAAAGAAGGCGATCAGCGCAAAGCGTTTATCGATTTTCTGCAGAATACAGTGATGCGCAGCGGCGAGCGTTTGCCGACGCTGACTGCGGATCAGAAAAAACAGTTTGGCCCCTTCGTGTCTGATTACGCCATTCTGTATGGTTATTCACAGCAGGTAAGCCAGGCGATGGACTCCGGCATTCGTCCGGTTGTGGATAGCGTTAACGCCATCCGTGTCCCGCAGGATTATGTCACCCAACGTGAACCGCTTCGCCAGTCTAACGGTGCGCTCGGCGTGCTGAGCCAGCAATTGCAGAACGCGAAAATGCAGGCTGACGCGTCACGTTCCGCGCTGAAACAGGGCGACGATCTCAAACCGGTCTTCGACAAAGTGTATGAGAAAGTGGTGACCAAACCTTCGGATGCCCTGCAACCGCTGATCCCCGCCGCGCAGATCTTCACGCAGCAGCTGGTTCAGGTAGGGGATTTTATCTCCCAGCAGGGAACGCAGGTGAGCTTTGTTGCCAACGGTATTCAGTTCCCAACCTCGCAGCAGGCGAGTCAGTACAATACGCTGATTGGGCCGCTGGCCTCCCAGCACCAGGCCTTTAGTCAGGCGTGGAGCGCAGCCGTCGCTGCCACAGAATAAACAGAAAAACCCCGCTTCAGGCGGGGTTTTTTACATATGACTAAAATAACGCTTGTCATTCCTCTACCACATCGGTATAACTGTTCGCGTCGGTTTGTTACACAGACCTAAAGCAGTTTAGTAAAGCAGTCCAGATTGTTATCCATAGATACCCTTCGTAGTGACCCTTCCTTCATCGCTTAAAAATCTGTAACGCAACCCATCAAGCCGGAAGGCACAATATATTTGTTAATTAAGGTAATTCTATGTCTGCTAAAATGACTGGTCTGGTAAAATGGTTCAACGCTGATAAAGGTTTCGGCTTCATCACTCCTGACGATGGCTCTAAAGACGTGTTCGTACACTTCTCTGCTATCCAGAACGATGGCTACAAATCTCTGGACGAAGGTCAGAAAGTGTCCTTCACCATCGAAAGCGGCGCTAAAGGCCCAGCAGCTGGTAACGTTGTAAGCCTGTAAGCTTCCAACCCAGTAGCAAAGAATTTAAAAACCCGCCTTCTGGCGGGTTTTTTCGTTTCTACTGTTGAACCTGTGGATTGACGCAGTTTTTCTCCACGTTTCCGTTCAGCGCGGCGATCAGATTATCCACCGCGGTGGCCGCCATGTTGTAACGCGTCTCGTGCGTCGCAGAACCAATATGGGGCAGCGCGACCACGTTAGGCAGCGAAAGCAGCGGCGAATCCACCGGCAGCGGCTCCTGTTCAAACACGTCCAGACCGGCCGCATGGATCTCACCGTTTTGCAGCGCCTCAATTAACGCCTTCTCATCCACGACCGGGCCACGACCCGCGTTGATGAAAATGGCGGATTTCTTCATCTTTTCAAACGCCACTTTGCCAATCAGATGCCGGGTTTCGTCCGTCAGAGGCAGGATCAGACAGACAAAATCCGCTTCCTGCAACAGCGTATCCAACTCGCAATAGCGGGCGTTGAAGCGTTCTTCGGCTTCGCTGTGATGGCGACGTGCGTTATACAGAATCGGCATGTTAAAACCGAAATGCGCACGCTGCGCCAGCGCCATGCCGATCCGGCCCATGCCAACAATCCCCAGCGTTTTGCCATGAACATCCACACCGAACCAGTCCGGGCCGATGCTTTTTGTCCACTCGCCCGCTTTGACGCGATCGGCCACCTCCACCACGCGGCGGGCAGTGCTGAGCATCAGCGCCATCAGCGTGTCGGCCACCGTCTCCGTCAGGGCATGTGGCGTATGCATCAGCAGGATGTTGCGCGCGTTGAGGGCGTCCACGTCAAAATTGTCGTAACCCACGGAAACGGTTGAGGTAGCACGAAGCTTCGGCATTTTTTCCAGCAACGCGACATCCACTTTTTCGCTTGAACCCAGCAGGCCTTCGGCCCGGGCGAACGCCCCGGCGTGTTGTGCCACCGTCTCCGGGCTTAGGTTCTTCACCTGCGTGACGGCGAAGTGTTCTTCCAGGCGTTTTTGCAGATCATCAGGCAGTGCTTTATACAAAATGACGGACGGCTTCATGCTTATCTCCGTTGATTTTTAATGATTCAGGCGTGGCGTGCGCCGACGGGGAGTTGTTGATTATTAGCAGGCTTAACAATCAGAGTAAGCCATACTGAGGCGAAAAGCGCCACTCCCATAAAGATGTATGAGGCTGACGGGCTGCCGGTTGCACCGTTCAGGTAACCGACGAACCAGGAGCCGCAGAACGAACCGAGCGCACCCATACTGTTAATCAGTGCCATCGCGCCGCCTGCCACATTACGCGGCAGCATCTCCGGGATGATGGCGAAGAAGGGACCATACGGGGCGTACATCGCCGCACCGGCAATCACCAGCAGCGTATAGGAGACCCAGAAGTGGTTTGCGCCCACGGCCCAGGAGCCGATGAAAGCAAAGGCAGCGATCAGCAGCAGTGGCCAGACAAACAGCTTACGATTTTGCAGTTTGTCCGATGCCCAGGAGACGATGATCATCGCGATAGTTGCCGCCAGATAGGGCACGGAGGAGAGCCAGCCGACTTCCACCATACCGAGATTTTCCCCGCCGCTGCGGATAATTGACGGCAACCACAGTACGAAACCGTACACGCCGATACTCCAGGTAAAATACTGCGCGCACAGCAGGATCACGTTGCGGGAGCGGAAGGCTTCGCCATAGTTACGCACCGCCTTCAGCCCTTGCTGCTCTTTATCCAGCTGCGCCTGCAGTGCGGCTTTTTCATCTTCGGAGAGCCATTTCGCCTGAGCAGGCTTATCTTTTACCAGCACCCACCAGCAGAAGGCCCAGATGATTGCCGGCACCCCTTCGATGATAAACATCTCACGCCAGCCGAAAGACTGGATCAGGTAGCCGGACACCACTGACATCCACAGTACGGTGACCGGGTTACCGAGGATCAGGAAGGTGTTCGCACGGGAACGTTCAGATTTGGTAAACCAGTTGCTGATGTAGATCAGCATTGCGGGCATCACCGCCGCCTCAACTACCCCAAGGATAAAGCGAATAGCGGCCAGGGCAGGGATATTATTGACCACGCCGGTAAGCGACGCGCAGGCGCCCCACAGGATCAGACAGACGAAGATCAGCTTACGCACGCTGCGGCGTTCGGCGTAGATCGCGCCGGGGATCTGGAAGAAGAAGTAGCCCAGGAAGAAAAGGGCACCCAGCAGAGATGAAATACCTTTGGTGATCCCGAGGTCTTCAGTGATCCCCGCGGCGGATGCGAAACTGAAGTTGGCACGATCAAGGTACGCCAGGCTGTACGTGATAAACACGATTGGCATGATGTACCACCAGCGTTTTACTGCATTGGTCGAACTGTTCATAGGCTTGCCTCTGTTGTTGAGGTGGTTACCGCCGTTGTCTGTAGGGTACACGGTGGTTTAATTATATGTGCGGGTCGTTGCCCTCACCCTGGCCCTCTCCCACGGGAGAAGGGATTTACTCGTTAAGCTGCGCGCGCGTCGGCAATCCTTCACTGTCGCCCTGCACCTGAATGGCCAGCGAGCCGATCCAATTGCCCCGGGCGATGGCCTGCGGCAGCGGTTTGCCTTCCAGCAGGGCGCTAATGACCCCGACGGCAAAGCCATCGCCCGCGCCGACGGTATCGACTACGTTCTCAACCTTCACGGCCGCGACCGCGCCCTGTTCACCATCCGCGGTTTTAAACCATGCGCCATCAGCACCGGTTTTCAGTACCACCGCTTTTACCCCTTTATTCAGGTAAAAATCGGCAATTCCTTCCGGCGTATTTTCACCGGTGAGGATCACACCTTCTTTCACCCCCGGCAGAACCCAGTCCGCCTGGAATGCCAGACGGTTCAGCTTCTCGACCATCTCCGCCTCGCTTTTCCACAACACCGGGCGCAGGTTAGGATCGAAAGAGATCGTTTTCCCCTGAGCCTTCATGGTGGTCGCGGCATGATCGAGCAGCTCATACGAGCTGGCTGACAACGCGGCTGCCACACCACTCAGGTGCAGATGGCGTGCACTCGCAAAGTAGTCGGCGTGATAATCTTCCACCGAGAGATGGCTTGCCGCCGACCCTTTGCGGAAGTATTCCACGATGGGATCGGTTCCATTTTCGACTTTAGATTTAAGCTGAAAGCCGGTCGGGAAGCGGCCATCGAGCGTCACGCCTGCGGCATCAATCCCCTCTTTTTTCAGCGTATCAAGAACGAAGTGACCAAAGCTGTCGTCACCCACGCGGCTGACCCAGCCTGTTTTCAGGCCGAGGCGTGCCAGCCCCGTTGCCACATTCAGCTCTGCGCCTGCCACGCGTTTGATAAAGTGCTCAACCGTGCTCAGCTCACCGGTTTCGGTAGCGACAAACATCGCCATGGCTTCACCGATAGTGATCACATCCAGTGTCTTGTGCATGGTTTACTCCTCGCGCAGCAGGTTAACGTAATGCCGGGTGACAGCGGTTAAGTCCGCCCCTTCCAGCGGGAACTCGATCCCGCGTGGGGCATCGGCAGGCAACTGACTGAGCAGAGCCAGCCAGCGCGCATCGGCGCGATCCGGCGCGACGGCGCGGAACTGTGCTTTATGCGGTACGGCGGCTTTCACGTGGATATAGCTGACCGCCGGAGCCAGACGGGTTGCCGCTTCTTCCGGCGAGTCGCCGACCCACAGCCAGTTACCCATGTCGAAGGTCAGCGTGACGGGGAGCGCCATTTCCCGGCAGGTGGCCTGGAAGCGCTGCATCGGCGCAAGCTGGCCGCAGTCGGTCTGGTCGTTTTCCACCACCAGTGCCATGCCGCTCTCATTGAGCAAAGCGCGCAGGGCGGTAAGCGGCCGGGTGCCGCTGAAATGACCCAGGGATACCTTCAGCCACAGCGCGTTGAGCGTGCTGGCTTCGGAAAGGTAGCGGGGAAGGTCGGGGTTGAGGGCACCGTCGGGCATAAACAGGGGGGCGGGTGCGGAATAACACGCCAGCAGGCCCAGCAGCTCAATGGATTCACCCAGCGCAGGCAGCGCCTGTAGCTCTTCGCTGTTGAACAGCTCCCGGCGGATCTCAACGCCGTCGGCACCCGCACCGGCAATCACGGGCAGCATCGCCCGTTGGCCGCCAGCCTGTCGCACCTGATCCGCACCATACGCGGCGGTGACCACCATTATTTTTCTGCCCATTCAGGAACTCCATCAAACGTACATCGATACTATTACGCTAGATGGAACCGGTTCCAAAGAAAAGTTCAGGATGTTGAATTTATGATCGTCATCACAAGGGGAAATTAACGGGCGGTGGAGCCGCGGACAATCAGCTCGCCGGAAAAGACCTGCTCGCGTACGGCATCGCTGATCCCTTCAATGCGCCGAACCACTTGTTCAACAGCGGCATAGCCGATTTGCCAGGTCGGCTGTTTGAGCGTGGTGATGCCTACCCCGGCCAGTTCTGCCCACTCCAGTTCATCGAAGCCCAGCAGGCCGATATCGCTGCCCCAGTGCAGGCCAATGCGTTTGAGCGAGCGGGCGACCTGAAGCGTCAGCGCCCCATTGGCCGAAATCACAGCTTTGCGCATCCCGCGATGGCGCGTGTGGAACTGACGCAGGGTATTGTCGAGCTGGTCGGCTTCATGAAGCGGAGTTTCGGCGTTTTCGGCGATCACTCCGGGATAACGCTCCAGGGTGGCACGAAATGCATTCAGGCGCTCGCGACGGGTATTCACCATGCCCAGCGGCTCGCTCAGGAACAGAATTGCTTCGAAGCCCTGTTCGATCAGATGTTCGGTGGCAGTCGTGGCCGCCTGGGTATTATCCAGCCCGACAACGTCGCAGGCGAATTCCGGGATTTTACGATCGATGAGCACCATCGGCAGGGAAGACTGTTGCAGCCGGTTTAACCCTTCCTCGCGCATACCCACGGCATTGACCACGATACCTTCCACCTGGTAGCTGCGCAGCAGATCGAGATAATGCAGCTCCTGGTCCACCTCGTTGTTGGTGTTACAGACCAGCGGGGTAAAACCTTTCTCGCGACAGGCGGCTTCGATACCGCTCAGCACGTTTACCGAGTAGGGGTTGGTAATATCGGCGATGATAAGCCCGATAAGGCGGGTACGGCCACGTTTAAGTCCGCGCGCCATGATGCTGGGGCGGTAGTCGAGATCGGCAATGGCCTGTTCAATACGTGCCAGCAGCGCATCGGAAAGCAGGTGTTTCTCGCCGTTGAGATAGCGTGAAATACTCGTTTTACCGGTTCTGGCGGCTTTCGCCACGTCGCTGATGGTGGCCCGCGTTGGTTTGCTCATCACTGAATTCCCTGACTTTAGTGAGAATACCTTAGCGGGAAAATCAACGATGGCAAGTGGTTCATTATGGAAGGTGCTGCTTGATGCCCTCACCCTAACCCTCTCCCACGGGAGAGGGCGCAAACACTTAAAACGGCAACGAATGTTGCCGTTTTGCTTCCACCTACTGCACAGGACTCAACGTAATCTCAACGCGGCGGTTCTGCGCTTTGCCTTCCGCCGTGCTGTTGCTGGCGATAGGGTTTGCCGGGCCCATACCGCTGGTGCGGATACGGTTCGCTTCAACGCCCTGGGTGATCAGCGAGCTGGCCACGGAATCCGCACGCTGCTGAGACAGACGCATGTTCAGCTCCTGGCTGCCGGTGCTGTCGGTGTAGCCAATCACATTCACGGCAGTCTTGTTGTACTCTTTTAGCACCATCGCCACGCCGGTCAGGGTATTCGCACCGGCAGGTTTCAGCGTTGCGCTGCTGCTGTCGAAGGTCACGTTGTTAGGCATATTCAGGATGATGTTGTCACCGCTGCGCGTGACGCTCACGCCTGTGCCTTTCATTTTGTCGCGCAGCTTCGCTTCCTGCACATCCATGTAATAACCCACGCCGCCGCCGAGTGCTGCGCCTGCCGCTGCGCCAATCAGCGCGCCTTTACCGCGGTCTTTTTTGGAGGAGGAGAGCGCACCTACACCCGCCCCGACCAGTGAACCGATACCCGCGCCGATGCCGGATTTACCCGCTTCGCGTTCACCGGTGTATGGGTTTGTTGTGCAGCCAGAAACCGCCAGTGCACCGCTCACCAGAGCGGCAATAACGAGTACGCGTTTTTTCATCTTCTTTCCTTAATCCTTTTTATTCTTTGCCACGACGGACGTGGCAGTTGATTATGACGTCCGGATACGGAGAAAATTCCGGGGATAACTCTGAAATTTGTGACAAACCATAAACGGCCTCAATAACAAGACCGTAAACCTGCACGCAACCAGGAGCGCACGCTTTGAGCACCTCAACAAAAACCATTCTGACTGCCGCCCACTGGGGGCCGATGCTGGTCGAAACCGACGGCGAAAATGTCCTGTCTTCCCGTGGGGCATTGCCAACACAACACCCTAACTCTTTACAGACCGTCGTTCGCGATCAGGTGCACAGCAAAACCCGCGTGCGCTGGCCGATGGTGCGTAAAGGATTTCTGGCTTCGCCGGACAAGCCGCAGGGCATTCGTGGTCAGGATGAGTTTGTGCGTGTGAGCTGGGATGACGCGCTGGCGCTGATCCACGCCCAGCACAAGCGCATCCGCGACAGCTATGGGCCAGCATCCATTTTTGCCGGCTCTTACGGCTGGCGTTCTAACGGCGTGCTGCATAAAGCATCGACATTGCTGCAGCGCTACATGAGCCTGGCCGGCGGCTACACGGGCCATCTGGGGGATTACTCCACCGGCGCGGCGCAGGCGATCATGCCGTACGTCGTCGGTGGTAATGAGGTTTATCAGCAGCAGACCAGCTGGCCGCTGGTACTGGAGCATACCGAGGTGGTGGTGCTGTGGAGTGCCAACCCTCTCAACACGCTGAAAATTGCCTGGAATGCTTCCGACGAGCAGGGTATTGGCTATTTTGATGCGCTGCGCAAGAGCGGTAAGCGCATCATCTGTATTGACCCCATGCGCTCTGAAACCATGGATTTCTTTGGTGACAGTGCCGAATGGCTCGCCCCGCATATGGGTACTGACGTGGCGATGATGCTGGGTATCGCCCACACGCTGGTAGAGAATGGCTGGCACGACGCCGACTTCCTCGCGCGTTGCACATCGGGCTTCGACAAATTCGCCGATTATCTGACGGGTAAAACGGATGGTGTTGCCAAAACGGCAGCGTGGGCAGCAGGTATTTGTGGCATTCCTGCTGACAAGCTCCGTGAACTGGCAGCATTGTTCCATGAAAATGCCACGATGTTGATGTCCGGTTGGGGCATGCAGCGCCAGCAGTTTGGCGAGCAAAAACACTGGATGCTGGTGACGCTTGCCGCGATGCTCGGGCAAATTGGTACGCCGGGCGGCGGGTTTGGGCTCTCTTATCACTTCGCCAATGGCGGCAACCCCACCCGTAAAGCCGCCGTGCTGGCCTCCATGCAGGGATCGGTGAAGGGCGGCGTTGATGCCGTGGATAAAATTCCGGTGGCGCGTATTGTTGAAGCCCTGGAAAACCCGGGCGGGTTTTATCAGCATAACGGTCTGGACCGCCATTTCCCGGATATTAAGTTTGTCTGGTGGGCGGGTGGGGCGAATTTCACGCACCATCAGGATACCAATCGTCTGATCCGCGCCTGGCAGAAGCCGGAGCTGGTGGTGATTTCGGAATGCTTCTGGACCGCCTCCGCCAAACATGCCGATATCGTGCTGCCGGCCACGACTTCGTACGAGCGTAACGATCTCACCATGACCGGTGACTACAGCAATCAGCATATGGTGCCGATGAAGCGTGTGGTCGCACCGCGGGATGAAGCGCGTGATGATTTTGACGTATTTGCAGAACTGAGCGAACGGTGGGAAGCGGGCGGTCGTGAGCGTTTCACTGAAGGGAAAACCGATCTTGAGTGGCTGGAAACGTTCTATCAGATAGCCGCTCAGCGCGGTGCGGCCCAGGGGGTGACGCTGCCGCCGTTTGCGGAATTCTGGGAAGCGAACGCGATTTTCGAAATGCCAGAGAGCGAGCAGAACGCGCAGTTTGTCCGTTTCGCCGATTTCCGTCGCGACCCGGAGAACCATCCGCTGAAAACTGAGAGCGGAAAGATTGTGATTTACAGTGAGCGCATTGCCCGCTTTGGGTACGCGGATTGTCCTGCGCATCCCACATGGCTTGAACCGGATGAGTGGCACGGCAATGCCCAGCCGGAGCAGCTCCAGGTGTTATCCGCGCACCCCGCGCATCGCCTGCACAGCCAGCTTAACTATTCGTCGCTGCGCGAGCAGTATGCGGTCGCCGGGCGGGAGCCGATCACGCTTCATGCTGAAGATGCGAAAGCGCGCGGGATTGCGGATGGCGATCTGGTGCGCGTCTGGAACCATCGTGGGCAGGTGTTGGCCGGAGCGGTGGTGAGCGACGGAATCAAACCAGGCGTGATCTGCATCCACCAGGGCGCGTGGCCGGACCTGGACGAGAGCGGTATTTGTAAAAACGGTGCCGTTAACGTATTGACCAAAGATCTCCCCAGCTCGAAGCTGGGGAATGGCTGCGCAGGCAATACGGCGCTGGCATGGGTTGAGAAATATCAGGGCCCCGAGCTTACTCTGACGGCGTTTGATCCGCCTGCCAGCTCATGATCCACGTCGGGTGTTGGGTGTCGTCCTGCCAGGCGCTGTCCTCGATGCGAAAGCCCTGAGCATGGTAGAAATTCACCGCCCGGACATTTTTTTGATACACCTCCAGGCTTAAGTGCGGGAAGCGCTGTTGAACGTGGTTCAGCAGCGCGCGTCCGATGCCTTTGCCGATGTACGCCGGTGCGACAAATAGTGCGCCGACAAACTGAGACTGCATCACGCTGATAAACCCGTAAGGTTCGCCATCCTGTTCCCAGACCCAGGTTTCGGCCGACGGCAGATAAACGTCCCGCACCATGGCTTCGTTCTCTTTCCAGTAGCTCGCCTCAATAAACGGATGCGCTTCCGTGGTACTTTCAAGCCATAGGCTCAACAGCGACGCGGTATTATCACTTTGCCATTTGCGGATCATGATGGCCTCCCGGATGACAGAAGCAGCCGGTAACATGGTCATTGACCAGGCCACAGGCCTGCATAAAGGCGTAGCAGATGGTGGAGCCGACAAACTTAAAGCCGCGTTTTTTCAGCGCTTTCGAGAGTGCGTCCGAGGCCGGAGTCGAGGCGGGAATTTCCGCGAGCGTGGCGGCCTGCGTGATTTGCGGATCGTTATTCACAAACGTCCAGACAAACTCTGAGAACGGTTCACCGTTTTGTTCCATTGCCAGGTAAGCGCGTGCGTTACCGATAATGGCCTGGATCTTACCGCGATGGCGGATGATGCCTGCATCCTGCACCAGTCGCTCCACGTCGTCGTCGGTCATCGCGGCGACCCGGACGGGATCGAACTGATGAAAGGCATTGCGGTAGTTTTCGCGTTTCTTCAATACCGTAATCCATGACAAACCCGCCTGCTGACCCTCCAGGCAGATCATCTCGAAAAGTTTTTTGCCGTCCGTTTCCGGCACGCCCCATTCCCGATCGTGATAGTCGATATAGAGCTGATCCTGGCTTACCCAACCGCAACGTTGCATCGGTTATCTCCCTTATGACACGGTTATCGCAAAAATTTCATTCCGTCAGGCTTGACGTGTGACCTGTAAAGACAATAGTTAATACAGGGCCATAAGCCCTAAAAACCTCTTCCTGAACAATGATAAAAATCGCCGAATTCGGCTCTCTCTGGAGTCGCTTTGATGATAAAAAAAATCAGTGGTCGCCATGCTGTTTCTGGCCTGGTGGGGATTTCAGCCTGTCTGCTTTCTGGTCACTCAGCATTTGCCTGGCAACAGGAATATATCGTTTCAGACCCGCAAAGTAATACGGCGGAACGCTATACATGGGATGCGGATCACCAACCGCGTTATGACGATATCCTGGCGGAGCGCATCCAGTCTTCGCAAAATGCGCCGGGGCTGGCTCTGAATCTGCCCTCTGGCTCGACCTCCGCGGGGGCGATGAGCGTCGGCTGGAATTTTCCGCTGGCGGGTCATGTCACGACCGGCCCGGTGGTGGCATGGCGTTATGACGGCACCACGCCCATGATGATTAATGAGTTTGGTGATAGCGTGACAACCCAGGCGCTGACCGATCCCCTGTGGCATGCCAGCGTGAGTACGCTAGGCTGGCGCGTGGATACGCAATATGGCGAACTTCGTCCCTGGGCGCAGATTAGCTATAACCAGCAGTATGGTGAAAATCAGTGGAAATCCCAGTTCGGGATGCCGCAAACGCCTGCCCCGGCTCAAAATGGCAACTGGATGGATGTCACCGTAGGCACCGATATTCCTTTCACCTCGCACATGGCGGCGTATGCTTCCTTAGCGCAGGGGGAGGACAGCACGACGGGAGAGCAGTTTTTGTACACGCTGGGCGTAAGTGCAAATTTCTAACGTTGTTACTATTTTAAACGTCACGTTAACATCTTGAATACAATAACCGTGGGGGTTGTAGCGATAGCGGGCACTAACATTCTGTCGCTTCACTCCCCGGCAAGGTCGTTCATTCCCGATTCCAGGCATTTCATTCCGTTTCTCCTGCATCTCATGCCGTTTTCCCCCAGCGGTATCAGGGTTTTGTTTATCGTTGTCCTCAGCAAATTCCCTTACTTTCTCTTGCAGGACAACTGCCATGAATACATCTTCCTACAATCGTACACGCTGGCTGACGCTCTTTGGCACCATCGTCACCCAGTTTGCGTTGGGCTCGGTCTATACCTGGAGCCTGTTTAACAGTGCCCTTTCCGACAAGCTCGGCGCGCCGATCAGTCAGGTGGCGTTCTCTTTCGGTTTGCTAAGCCTTGGGCTGGCGCTGTCCTCTTCGGTTGCGGGCAAATTGCAGGAGCGGTTCGGCGTGAAACGCGTCACGATGGCCTCGGGGATCCTGCTGGGATTGGGCTTTTTCCTGACGGCGTATTCAAACAACCTGATGATGCTCTGGCTGAGCGCCGGGGTACTGGTTGGTCTGGCGGACGGTGCCGGTTATCTGCTGACCCTGTCAAACTGCGTCAAATGGTTCCCGGAGCGTAAAGGGTTAATCTCCGCGTTTGCCATCGGTTCTTATGGCCTGGGCAGCCTCGGATTTAAATTTATCGACTCTCATCTGCTGGCGTCGGTTGGCCTCGAAAAAACCTTCATGATCTGGGGGGCTATCGTCCTGGTGATGATCCTGTTTGGCGCGACGCTGATGAAAGACGCACCGCAGCAGGAAGTGAAAACCGTTAACGGCGTGGTGGAGAATGACTTCACCCTGGCTCAATCCATGCGTAAACCCCAGTACTGGATGCTGGCGGTGATGTTCCTGACGGCCTGCATGAGTGGCCTGTATGTGATTGGTGTGGCGAAAGATATCGCGCAGGGCATGGTTAAACTGGATGCCATGACGGCGGCAAACGCGGTGACCGTGATCTCTATCGCTAACCTGTCTGGTCGTCTGGTGCTGGGTATCCTGTCCGACAAGATTGCCCGTATCCGCGTGATTACCCTTGGACAGGTGGTTTCACTGGTGGGTATGGCGGCTCTGCTGTTTGCGCCCCTGAATGAAGCGACTTTCTTTGCTGCGATTGCCTGCGTGGCCTTTAACTTCGGCGGCACCATCACGGTGTTCCCGTCACTGGTGAGCGAGTTCTTTGGTCTGAACAACCTGGCGAAAAATTACGGCGTGATTTACTTAGGCTTTGGCATCGGCAGCATTTGCGGCTCGTTAATTGCCTCGCTGTTCGGCGGATTCTATGTCACCTTCTGCGTGATATTCGCCCTGTTGATTATTTCGCTGGCCCTGTCGACGACGATTCGGCAGCCGCAGCGCGAAGTGTTTAATGAAGCACATGCCTGAAGATAAGACAAACGGCCGGGTTTCCGGCCTTTTTCTTGTCTAAAAACCGGAACTTAAGTGATATCGTCTGTTTAAGGACTTTCTTTTTTGTAAAAAACTGTACCGATCACACTCTCTGTTGCCACTTTTCCGCTTCCCTGTGGTCTACTTACCACGCTTGTAGACGTTTCTTATAACGATTCCCTGAGCGAATATCTAAGCTGTCCATTTTTTAGTGAAGTGGACGGCGGTACTGTCCCTTTTTCCGGGTAGCTTGCATGAAATACATTAAATCGATGGCGCAACAAAAGCTCTGCTTTTTGCTGGCGTTGTACATCGGCCTTTTTATGAATGGCGCAGTTTTTTTCCGTCGGTTTGACGGTTACGCGCAAGATTTCACCGTCTGGAAAGGAATTGCAGCGGTTGTCGAATTGGTCGCTGCAGTACTGGTTACCTTCTTTTTATTACGTATTCTTACACTGTTTGGTCGCCGCGTGTGGCGTGTGCTGGCAACGTTCATCGTGCTTTGCTCAGCCGGTGCCAGCTATTACATGACGTTTATGAACGTCGTCATAGGATATGGCATTATTGCTTCCGTCATGACGACAGATATAGACCTTTCTAAAGAAGTCGTTGGGTTGCATTTTATCCTCTGGCTGGTAGCGGTAAGTGCTTTGCCGCTGTTGCTCATCTGGAGTAACCGCTGCCGGTATACGCTTGTGCATCAGATCCGCACGCCAGGTAAACGCCTCAGAAGTGTTGCACTGGTACTGCTGGCAGGTCTCATGGTCTGGGGGCCGATTCGCTTGCTTGAAGTCAAGCAGAGAAGTGATGAACGCACCTCTGGCGTGGATATGCCAAGCTACGGTGGTGTAGTCGCAAACTCTTACCTGCCTTCTAACTGGATCTCTGCTCTAGGGTTATATGCATGGGCGCAGGTGGACGAATCTTCTGATAACAAATCGCTTATGAACCCGGCGAAGAAGTTTACTTATGTAGCGCCGAAAGATATCGACGATACCTATGTCGTCTTTATCATTGGCGAGACGACGCGCTGGGATCATATGGGTATTCTTGGTTATGACCGTGATACCACGCCTGAATTGGCTCAGGAGAAAAACCTGATTGCCTATCGCGGCTACTCCTGTGATACCGCCACCAAGCTCTCCTTACGCTGCATGTTTGTTCGTGAAGGGGGGGCGAGCGATAATCCGCAGCGTACCTTGAAAGAACAGAATGTGTTTTCTGTGCTTCATCAACTCGGGTTTAGCGCTGACCTCTACGCTATGCAAAGCGAGATGTGGTTCTACAGCAACACCATGGCGAAGAACATCGCTTACCGTGAGCAAATTGGCGCGGAGCCGCGAAATCGTGGCAAGGCTGTCGATGATATGCTGCTGATCGATGAGATGAAAAACTCTCTTAATGGCAACCCGGATGGCAAGCATATGATCATCCTGCATACCAAAGGGTCTCACTATAACTATACCCAGCGTTATCCTCGCAGCTTTGCGAAATGGACGCCGGAATGTGTTGGCGTTGACAAAGACTGTACCAAAGAGCAGTTAATTAACTCTTACGACAACTCAGTGTTGTATGTGGATCATTTTATCGATTCGGTGATTGACCAGGTACGGGATAAGAAAGCGATCGTATTCTATGCGGCTGACCATGGTGAATCCATCAATGATTATGAGCATCTGCACGGTACGCCACGCAAGATGGCGCCACCAGAACAGTTCCGCGTGCCGATGATGGTGTGGATGTCTGATAAATATCTGGAAGATCCAGAGAAAGCCAAAATGTTTGCTCATCTGAAACAGCAGGCAGAAATTAAGGTACCGCGCCGTCACGTTGAGTTGTACGACACCATCATGGGTTGCCTGGGTTATACCTCTCCGGACGGGGGGATTAACGAAAATAACAACTGGTGCAAACTGCCTGAAAGCAGCCAGAAAGCCGCGCAGTAGCTTGCCTGGCGAGTTTATCGCCAGTTGGATGGCTTTTTTAAATTAAGGGATTGACGGGGGCGCACCTCAGCAGTAAGATGCGCTCCGCATTCGGCGAGTAGCGCAGCTTGGTAGCGCAACTGGTTTGGGACCAGTGGGTCGGAGGTTCGAATCCTCTCTCGCCGACCACATTCAAAAAAGGGCTAACCGCAAGGTTAGCCCTTTTTGCATTAACGCTTTATTCGTCCAGATTAGCCAAAACACCTCTTAGTCCTGCTTCTTCCTGCCTGTTCGTGATTTTGTGACATAATCCATTGTATTTTTTTATATATAGATTGATCTTTTTTCGCGTTGCTTATGGATAACCTCAGCATTTTTCGCTGTGCGTTTTAACGTTCGCGGTATTTAGTGCTCAGATAATCACCGTTCTGCAAGAAAATTTACCCATTCTGAATAAAAGTTAATCACTGATTGTTGCGAAATATGAAGATATTTGTGCTGCAACATGACGAGTAGCATAAATTTCCCTGCTGAAAACTGGCGTACATAGTTTTTTTAATCTTTGTTTGCGGTTTCTCACACTCAGCGTAAATCCCCGTCACCTGTATTGACGTTTTCACATTCTGTTGACAGATTGTAGGGCACGAGGGGCATTTCAGGGACGATCTGCGCTGCAACTCCAACGCTCTTCTGAAAGGATTCTCCATCCCTTTAACGCCTTCGGGCATCACCGACCGGACCGGGTAAAAAATAAATAAAGGTCAGGCGGCGTAACACAACAAAGCAAAACATCACATTGGAGCAGAATAATGAGTATTTCCTTGAAGAAGTCAGGGATGCTGAAGCTTGGTCTGAGCCTGGTGGCTATGACCGTGGCAGCAAGCGTACAGGCAAAAACCCTGGTTTACTGTTCTGAAGGCTCGCCGGAAGGCTTTAACCCACAGCTCTTTACCTCTGGTACGACTTACGACGCAAGCTCTGTGCCGATCTATAACCGTCTGGTTGAATTCAAAACCGGCACCACGGAAGTGATTCCTGGCCTGGCGGAGAAGTGGGACGTCAGCGAAGACGGTAAAACCTATACCTTCCACCTGCGCCAGGGCGTGAAGTGGCAGGACAGCAAAGAATTCAAACCAACGCGCGACTTCAACGCCGATGACGTTGTGTTCTCCTTCGATCGTCAGAAAAACGCTCAGAACCCGTACCACAAAGTGTCCGGCGGCAGCTATGAGTACTTCGAAGGGATGGGTCTGCCAGACCTGATCGCTGAAGTGAAAAAAGTGGACGATAAAACCGTTCAGTTCGTGCTGACTCGCCCGGAAGCGCCATTCCTGGCTGACCTGGCCATGGACTTCGCCTCTATCCTCTCTAAAGAGTACGCGGACAACATGCTGAAAGCCGGCACGCCGGAAAAAGTGGACCTGAACCCAATCGGTACCGGTCCGTTCCAGCTGCTGCAGTACCAGAAAGACTCCCGTATTCTGTACAAAGCGTTCCCGGGCTACTGGGGTACCAAACCACAGATCGACCGTCTGGTCTTCTCCATCACGCCTGACGCGTCTGTGCGTTACGCAAAACTGCAGAAAAACGAATGCCAGGTTATGCCATACCCGAACCCGGCTGATATCGCCCGCATGAAGCAGGACAAGAATATCAACCTGATGGAGCAGGCTGGCCTGAACGTGGGCTATCTCTCTTTCAACACCGAGAAGAAACCGTTTGATGACGTGAAAGTGCGTCAGGCGCTGACCTATGCGGTGAACAAAGAAGCGATCATCAAGGCCGTTTACCAGGGCGCTGGCGTTGCGGCTAAAAACCTGATCCCGCCAACCATGTGGGGCTATAACGATGACGTTAAAGACTACACCTACGATCCAGAGAAAGCGAAAGCGCTGCTGAAGGAAGCAGGGCAGGATAAAGGCTTTACCGTTGAACTGTGGGCGATGCCGGTACAGCGTCCGTACAACCCGAACGCACGCCGTATGGCTGAAATGGTTCAGGCTGACTGGGCGAAAATCGGCGTTCAGGCCAAGATTGTCACCTACGAGTGGGGCGAGTATCTGAAGCGCGCCAAAGCGGGTGAGCATCAGGCAGTGATGATGGGCTGGACCGGTGACAACGGGGATCCGGACAACTTCTTCGCCACCCTCTTCAGCTGTGCGGCGGCAAAAGACGGCTCTAACTACTCTCGCTGGTGTTACAAGCCGTTTGAAGACCTGATCCAGCCGGCGCGTGCCACCGACGATCACAACAAACGTATTGAACTCTACAAGCAGGCACAGGTTGTTATGCACGATCAGGCTCCGGCTCTGATTGTTGCTCACTCCACCGTGTACGAGCCAGTGCGCAAAGAAGTGAAAGGCTACGTGGTTGATCCGCTGGGCAAACACCACTTCGAAAACGTATCTGTTGAATAATCAGTAGGGCGTTCTCCCTCTCCCTGTGGGAGAGGGCAGGGGTGAGGGGCTTGCATGCTAGTCCTCACCCTAACCCTCTCCTGCGGGAGAGGGAATTTACATTTGTGAGCAATACAGACGCCACGCCACTGGTCGTGCGTCTTCAGAGAGAATCCGGGTTATGTTGCAGTTCATCCTCCGACGTCTGGGACTTGTCATCCCCACGTTTATCGGTATCACCCTTCTCACTTTTGCCTTCGTCCATATGATCCCCGGCGACCCGGTAATGATTATGGCGGGCGAGCGTGGTATTTCCCCTGAACGTCATGCGCAGCTGCTGGCTGAACTCGGCCTCGATAAGCCGATGTGGCAGCAGTACCTCCACTATATCTGGGGCGTTATGCATGGTGACTTAGGGATTTCACTGAAAAGCCGTCTTCCGGTGTGGGACGAGTTCGTGCCGCGTTTTAAAGCGACACTGGAGCTTGGCATCTGCGCCATGATTTTTGCCACTGCGGTGGGTATCCCTGTCGGGGTGCTGGCTGCCGTTAAACGTGGCTCTATTTTTGACCATACCGCCGTGGGCCTGGCGCTGACCGGCTACTCCATGCCGATCTTCTGGTGGGGCATGATGCTGATTATGCTGGTCTCGGTGCAGCTTAACCTGACGCCGGTCTCCGGACGCGTCAGCGATATGGTCTTCCTCGATGATTCCAACCCGTTGACCGGCTTCATGCTGATTGATACGGCGATATGGGGTGAAGAGGGCAACTTTATTGATGCGGTCGCGCATATGATCCTGCCGGCGATGGTGCTCGGCACGATCCCTCTGGCGGTAATCGTGCGTATGACCCGTTCGTCAATGCTGGAAGTGCTGGGCGAGGATTATATTCGTACCGCGCGTGCCAAGGGCCTGACGCGTATGCGTGTCATCATCGTTCATGCGCTGCGTAACGCCATGCTGCCGGTGGTGACCGTTATCGGTCTGCAGGTGGGTACGCTGCTGGCAGGGGCGATCCTGACCGAAACCATCTTCTCCTGGCCGGGCCTTGGCCGCTGGCTGATTGACGCGCTGCAACGCCGTGACTATCCGGTCGTGCAGGGCGGTGTATTGCTGGTCGCGACGATGATTATTCTCGTCAACCTGCTGGTCGATTTACTGTACGGCGTGGTGAACCCGCGTATTCGTCATAAGAAGTAAGGGGCCATCATGTCACACGTTTCTGAAAATAAAGTGGTTGCTGCACCGGTTCCAATGACGCCGCTGCAGGAATTCTGGCACTACTTCAAGCGTAATAAAGGCGCGGTAGTGGGGCTGGTCTATGTCTCTGTCATGATCCTGATTGCCGTGTTTGCAAACGTGCTTGCACCGTATAACCCGGCCGATCAGTTCCGTGACGCGCTGCTGGCCCCCCCTGCATGGCAGGACGGCGGGAGCCTGGCTCACCTGTTGGGTACCGATGATGTGGGTCGCGACGTGTTGTCGCGTCTGATGTACGGCGCGCGTTTGTCGCTGCTGGTGGGCTGCCTGGTGGTGGTGCTGTCCCTGATCATGGGGATCATCCTCGGCCTGGTTGCGGGTTATTTTGGCGGCATTGTTGATAACATCATCATGCGTATCGTCGACATCATGCTGGCGCTGCCAAGCCTGCTGCTGGCCCTGGTGCTGGTGGCGATATTTGGCCCGTCGATCGGTAACGCCGCGCTTGCGCTGACCTTCGTGGCACTCCCCCACTACGTGCGTTTAACCCGTGCGGCAGTGCTGGTGGAAGTGAACCGCGACTACGTCACCGCGTCCCGCGTGGCCGGTGCCGGTGCGATGCGCCAGATGTTCGTCAATATCTTCCCGAACTGCCTTGCGCCGCTGATTGTTCAGGCGTCGCTCGGCTTCTCTAACGCCATTCTTGATATGGCCGCTCTTGGCTTCCTGGGCATGGGTGCGCAGCCGCCAACACCGGAGTGGGGCACGATGCTCTCCGACGTGTTGCAGTTCGCACAAAGCGCCTGGTGGGTTGTCACCTTCCCGGGTCTGGCAATTCTGCTGACGGTGCTGGCATTTAACCTGATGGGTGATGGTCTGCGCGATGCACTTGATCCCAAACTGAAGCAGTAAGAGGCACGAGATGGCGTTATTAAATGTAGATAAATTATCGGTGCACTTCGGCGATGAAGGCACCCCGTTTCGCGCCGTGGACCGCATCAGCTACAGCGTAAATCAGGGCGAAGTGGTTGGCATTGTTGGGGAATCCGGTTCCGGTAAGTCCGTAAGCTCGCTGGCGATTATGGGGCTGATCGATTATCCGGGCCGCGTGATGGCGGAAAACCTGCAGTTCAATGGTCAGGATCTGAAGCGCATTTCCGAGAAACAGCGCCGCCAGCTGGTGGGCGCGGAAGTGGCGATGATCTTCCAGGACCCGATGACCAGCCTGAACCCCTGCTACACTGTGGGCTTCCAGATTATGGAGGCGATCAAGGTCCATCAGGGCGGTAACAAGAAAACCCGTCGTCAGCGGGCGATCGACCTGCTGAACCAGGTGGGGATCCCTGATCCGGCATCGCGCCTTGATGTCTACCCGCATCAGCTTTCTGGCGGGATGAGTCAGCGTGTGATGATCGCGATGGCAATTGCCTGTCGGCCAAAACTGCTGATTGCCGATGAGCCGACCACAGCGCTGGACGTGACCATCCAGGCGCAAATCATCGAGCTGCTGCTGGAACTGCAGCAGAAAGAGAACATGGCGCTGGTGCTGATTACGCACGACCTGGCGCTGGTGGCTGAAGCTGCACACAAAATCATCGTGATGTATGCAGGACAGGTGGTGGAGACCGGAAGTTCGCACGATATCTTCCGCGCACCGCGTCATCCGTATACCCAGGCGCTTTTACGTGCGCTGCCGGAGTTTGCCCAGGATAAAGCGCGTCTGGCGTCGCTGCCGGGTGTGGTACCGGGTAAATATGACCGTCCGCAGGGCTGCCTGCTGAATCCGCGTTGCCCGTATGCGACGGATAAATGCCGTGCCGAAGAGCCTGAGCTGAACCAGCTGGCTGACGGTCGTCAGTCGAAATGCCACTACCCACTCGATGATGCCGGGAGGCCAACACTATGAGTACGCAACAGGCCACCACGCAACAACCGCTGTTGCAGGCTATCGACCTGAAAAAACACTACCCGGTGAAGAAGGGGATTTTTGCCCCTGAGCGCCTGGTGAAAGCGCTGGACGGCGTCTCCTTTACCCTCGAACGCGGCAAAACGCTGGCGGTGGTCGGGGAGTCGGGCTGCGGCAAATCAACCTTAGGCCGTCTGCTGACGATGATTGAAACGCCTACCGGCGGCGAGCTCTATTATCAGGGACAGGATCTGCTCAAGCACGATCCGCAGGCGCAGAAGCTGCGTCGCCAGAAAATCCAGATTGTGTTCCAGAACCCGTACGGTTCATTGAACCCGCGCAAGAAAGTGGGGCAGATTCTGGAAGAGCCGCTGCTGATTAACAGTAATCTCAGCAAAGAGCAGCGTCGTGAAAAAGCGCTGGCGATGATGGCGAAAGTCGGCCTGAAAACCGAGCATTACGATCGCTACCCGCATATGTTCTCTGGCGGTCAGCGCCAGCGTATCGCCATCGCCCGTGGCCTGATGCTCGATCCGGATGTCGTGATTGCCGATGAACCGGTCTCAGCGCTCGACGTTTCCGTGCGCGCACAGGTGCTGAATCTGATGATGGATCTGCAGCAGGAGCTGGGGCTGTCTTACGTATTTATCTCCCACGACCTGTCGGTGGTAGAGCATATCGCTGATGAAGTGATGGTGATGTATCTGGGGCGCTGCGTGGAGAAGGGGACGAAAGATCAGATCTTTAATAACCCTCGCCACCCATACACCCAGGCGCTGCTCTCTGCGACACCGCGCCTGAACCCGGACGATCGTCGCGAGCGTATTAAGCTGACCGGTGAACTGCCAAGTCCGCTGAATCCACCTCCGGGATGTGCATTCAACGCCCGTTGCAGTCGCCGCTTTGGCCCTTGCACCCAGCTACAACCGCAGCTGAAAGATTATCGCGGTCAGCTGGTGGCCTGCTTTGCGGTCGATCAGGATGAAAACGGCGAAAAACCGCAGGCGTAAACAAAAAAACCGGCGTTGAGCCGGTTTTTTTATGTCTGCTAACCTATTTCCGCAAACGAATCTGGTCGACAGCGTGTTTCTCGCTCTTGGTGAGGATCAGGCTCGCCCGCTCGCGGGTAGGGAGAATGTTCTCTTTCAGGTTTACGTAGTTGATCTCGTTCCACAGACCTGTCGCCACCTTCACCGCCTCTTCTTCAGAAAGCTGGGCGTAGTGATGGAAATAGGAGTCCGGGTCAGTGAACGCCCCTTCGCGGAACTTCAGGAAGCGGTTGATATACCAGCTTTGCAGCAAATCTTCCGGTGCATCGACATAAATAGAGAAATCGACGAAGTCAGAGACAAACACGTGATGCGGATCGTGAGGATAATCCATCCCACTTTGCAGCACATTTAACCCTTCCAGAATCAGAATGTCTGGCTGCACCACCGTTTTGTCTCCGCCCGGAATGCGATCGTAGATCAGGTGCGAATAGACCGGCGCCGTGACGTTAGGCACGCCGGATTTCAGGTCAGAGACAAATTTCACCAGACGGTGCATGTCATAAGAGAGCGGGAAGCCCTTCTTCTTCATCAGCCCGCGTTCTTTTAACACCTCATTGGGGTGCAGAAAGCCGTCGGTGGTGATCAACTCCACGCTGCGGTGTTCTGGCCAGCGGCTCAGGAGAGCCTGCAAGACACGCGCGGTGGTGCTTTTACCTACCGCCACGCTGCCAGCAATACTGATGATATAAGGAATGCGTTGACCATTGGTTCCAAGGAACTGCTCCAGCACCGCCTGACGGCGCAGGTTGGAACTGATATAGAAGTTAAGCAAGCGTGAGAGGGGGAGATAAATTTCTGCCACTTCTTCCAGGGACAGATCTTCGTTTATCCCTTTTAACCGTGCGATTTCACCTTCCGTCAGCGTCATAGGGACGGAATCACGCAGGGCAGCCCACTGGCTGCGGTTAAAGTGAAGATAAGGCGTCATTAACGTTTGCTCTTTTTTGCTCATAAGCATGCTTCAGTGAGCCAGCATCACACTGCCGGATCATGGCTCATCACACAGTTAATTTTGGACAATGGGCAGGAGGTTAACACCAGATGACAGGAATAATAAGAAAAAAGATGGAAAGCGCTGCGTTACGCGGAAGCCGTCACGCTACGGTGTATGCGATGCAATTCGCTCATATATGTTGAATATTTGACCGCGAATGACTACTTTTACAGCGCTTGATGCGTGGTTAGCATAAAATGTGAGCGAAAGAACGTTTTATGCAAATTTTTAGTTGCATGACCGCGCAGGTATCCATAGAATGCGCGCTACTTGATGCCGACTTAGCTCAGTAGGTAGAGCAACTGACTTGTAATCAGTAGGTCACCAGTTCGATTCCGGTAGTCGGCACCATCAAGTCCGGTGGGGTTCCCGAGCGGCCAAAGGGAGCAGACTGTAAATCTGCCGTCACAGACTTCGAAGGTTCGAATCCTTCCCCCACCACCACTTTCTGGCAGCGTAAATGCCGCCGGAGCTGGTTTAAAAGCTGAATCAGCTCGAACTTAAAAAGAGAGAAATCTCTTTTTTTGTTACAGAAAGAACTGGGTAGCCGAGTTTCAGGATGCGGGCATCGTATAATGGCTATTACCTCAGCCTTCCAAGCTGATGATGCGGGTTCGATTCCCGCTGCCCGCTCCAATACGTGCTGATATGGCTCAGTTGGTAGAGCGCACCCTTGGTAAGGGTGAGGTCCCCAGTTCGACTCTGGGTATCAGCACCACTTCACTTCTCCTTCCCGTTTCTCTCTGTTTCAATTTTACTTGATTCAACAGTTCAGGCATTTCGCCTGGTTGATGTGGTGATATCACCGATTTATCCGTGTCTTAGAGGGACAATCGATGTCTAAAGAAAAGTTTGAACGTACAAAACCGCACGTTAACGTCGGTACTATCGGCCACGTTGACCATGGTAAAACAACGCTGACCGCTGCAATCACTACCGTTCTGGCAAAAACCTACGGTGGTTCTGCTCG